>QHOP01000061.1 GCA_003219345.1 Verrucomicrobiota bacterium | reverse complement strand
ACAGCAAAAAGCCCTGGCTGATCAACTGAACAAACTGCAGAACGGGCCGCCGCTCTACGACGAGCGTTGGAACGTTCCGTTGCGGCCTAAAACGCGTTCCTTGCTTCAGCGAAGACCTCGGGGCGAGGCAGCGGTCTGGTTGAATCGCTATCTGCTGGAAGAGGCCTTCCCGAATGAAATCCGCCCGCGCGAAACCTGGTTCACGATCCTGCTGACCGGTCTTTTCTCACCGAAGTTAGGCGCGACCACCCAAATGCTGCTGTTGTTCGTTGGACTGGGCGCGATGTCCTGGTTGACGATGGCTCGCATCGTTCGCGGCCAGGTGTTGTCGTTGCGCTCGCGCGGATTCGTGGATGCCAGCCGCGCGCTGGGCGCGAGTCACGCGCGCCTGTTGGTGCGGCACATTCTGCCCAACCTTTACGGCATCATCATGACTTACCTGACGCTGACGGTTCCTTCCATCATCCTGTATGAATCGTTTTTGAGCTACCTCGGACTCGGGATTCAGCCGCCGCAGGCGAGCCTCGGCTCGCTCATCGCCGAAGGCGCGGCGCAGATCAACCCGATCCGCACCTACTGGTGGATGATTGTTTTTCCCGGCGTCACGCTGGCTTCGACTTTGCTGTCTTTGAATTTCCTGGGGGATGGTTTGCGCGACGCGTGGGACCCGCGAACGGGGAGCGAGTGACCGGATTTTAGCAAGCTCATTCCCCGAACCTTTTCTTTTTCTTCTCACCACCGAACGGATTGCCACGCCGTCGCGGCGCGCCGGCCAATCGCGGCATCCGGGCCGGGGCGATGCCGATGTAGATCCAGCCAACGACCACATGCAGCAGCCAGGCAAACAAAAGCCCGACAAGATTGAGTCGATTAAAACCATAGAGAAGAATTGCGCCGCTCATCAGCAAAGCCCCTGGCAACTGCGCCGCGCCGGCAACGCGCCAGCAGCCGGGCCAACTGACCTCGCGATCCGAATAAAAAGTAATCAGTCGCAGCGGCAGTGAATAGATTGTGGCCAGCACGAGCCAGCTTAGCATCATGCAAATCACCACGCCGGCGCCGGCGCCGGCGACCACAAATGGCCGCCACGCGCCCCACCAGGGTTCGGCTTCGGCACGATTCAACGTGATGGTCCGGTTCCTCGGATAAGGAACGGCGACGCAACCAAACAGTGAACAGATTTTGAAGCCGTTTCGTTCAAGCTCCAATTGCACGTCCGCGCTCTGTCCGAACCGGCTGCCTCCCGCCGCGTCAACGTTGATAGACAGAAAAGTCCCTTCGGTCAGCCAGGAAGGCGAAGGACTGTTCCATTCGAGTTGACCATTGCGAATCGCTCCTTTTTCCGGCAAGCGCGCGATGGCCTTCTGGACCATGGGAAACCACGCCGACATCAAAAAACAAAGCACGCTCGCCGCGACTAGCAGCGCCACGGTGAATTGGACGAGAAACAACCGTCCGAACGAAGCCCTTGAAAAAGCGGCCACGCCGCCAAAAGTGATCGGCTGCCACGGAGGAGAAGACGCCGCAGTTTCCATCGTTGAACGGGGCGAGGATAACCCCGGCGACGGAGATAACTGAAATGAAATCCTTATTCCCCGAGAAAATCGCGAATCTCTTTGTCAGCCGCGCGGCTCCTGCTTGGCCGGGGGTTGGGTTGCGCTCTGCGGCGGCTGAACGACCGCGACGGGCACGGGAAAGCGAATCTTCATCACGTCGTCCACGAGCACTTCCACGTAATAGACGCCGGCCGCGGGAAATTCGACTTGCGGGAACACAGTCACGTTGGTGGCGTGATGCGAGGCGTCCTGTAGCGCGAACTTCACCTGGCCCTTGCGCAAAATGGTCGTCTGGTCCGGAGCGATCAAGCGCACGCTTTCGGTGAACTCGCCCAGTCCCGCCGTCCAACGGTTGAACACGCAGAGTTTGAAAGCGGTGACCGGCACCTGCGGCACGCGGACCAGTCCGATAACGCCCACCAGAATGAAATTGCTGTTGGCCTCGGGACGCACGTCTTCGCACAAAAGCGAACATTGCAGGTCAGGGAGGATACGAGTGGCATTCATGATTCGTTTAAATCGGTTCCGGGCCAGGTTCTGAAGTTCATTTGCCAACCGCCAGTTCCGCAGCGCGAACCGTGTTCTGCATCAGCATCGCGATGGTCATCGGTCCCACTCCGCCCGGATTGGGAGTGATCCTGCCAGCGACCGGTTGAACCCGCGCAAAATCCACGTCACCGACCAGGCGCGAGCCGCCTTTGGCGTTCGCATCCTTGACGCGGTTGACGCCCACATCAATCACGACCGCGCCCGGCTTGACCATGTCAGCCTTGACAAATTCGGCGACGCCCAGTGCCGCGATCAAAATGTCGGCCCGCCGGCAATGCGCGGCGATGTCGCGCGTGTGCGAATGGCAAAGTGTGACCGTCGCGTTGGCGTGTCTGGCTTTTTGAATCAGAATGGCGGCCATCGGTTTGCCGACGATGTTCCCGCGACCCAGCACGACGACTTGCGCGCCTTCGATTTTCACCTCGGAACGGATGAGCAGTTCCTGCACGCCTGCCGGTGTGCAAGGGACAAATCCGGTGGTGTCGCCGAGCATCAGCTTGCCGACGTTGACCGGGTGGAAACCGTCCACGTCCTTTTGCGGCAAAACCGCCGTGTGCAAATTGGCCTGATCGAGATGACGCGGCAGAGGCGCCTGCACCAGGATGCCATGAATCTTCGAGTCGGCATTGAGCTGCGCGATGAGCTTCAGCAAATCTCTTTCAGAAGTGGCCTCCGGCAGGAGGTGCGTGACCGAAGCGATGGCGAGACGCGCGCTCATCCGCTCCTTCATGCCCACGTAAACCTGCGAAGCTGGGTCATCGCCGACCCGAACGAAAGCCAGGCCCGGCTGCACACCGCGCTGCTTCAGAAACGCAATGCGTTGGGAAGTCCCGGCGTGAATTTGTTCGGCAACGGCACGCCCGTCAATGAGATTTGCCACCGGCATCAGGGAACCACCTGAACCGATTCGGCTTCGATGATGGGCGTGTTGGTCCAGCGTTGGTCGATGAGTTCTTCACCGGTGACGATGACTTTTTTGCCGGCGAATTTCTTGAGGCTGATGTCATCGCTTTCGCTGTGAAGGAAATTGACGATTCGGTGGCTCTCCCGGTTTTCCAGCGCATACGAGGTCGGGGCCTGAATGCTGCGGGAATAAACAACCGTGCCTTCCCGGGTGACGATCCGTTTGGGCGGCGGCGTGTCCGCTGGCGCTGCCGGCGCAGGTTGCGGCGCGGTCGTCACCGGCTGTGCCGGCGTGGGAGCGGGAGTCGTGTCGATGACGGGTGTTGTATTGGGCTCCGGTTTGACGGTTTCAACCCTCGTTGGCGGGCGGTCGGGCGCCGCGCCCGGGTTTGCGTTCGCCGCTAATTCAGTTGTCGCTGGCGCGGGCGCGATGCCTGACTTTTCCAGCATGTCCGCGGCCACGAAGGCATACGCGTTGGCCGGCGCCTCGATCTCCATCCAGTTGCCTTCCGTCCGGATTTCTTTGACCTCGGTGCCGCGATCAAGCCGTCCGATGACACTGAAATTTTCGCCGGGTCCGGCCCGGAGATTGAGGCGCTTGATGTTCACGGTGTGATTCGTCGTCTCGATGTAAGGCCCGTAAGCCCAGACCGGCGTGTTAGGGGGCAGTTGAATCTTCGCCCATTTGGCGGGCTCACCCCGCTTGTGTTTCCTGGCGCTGACTTCCTCCAGCACAGTGACCGTTTCGCCCTTCTTCAATTGCGTGATGACTTCGCTCGTCGCCGAGGCCTGCGCGCGCAAGTTGACCCGGTCTCTTTTTACGACGGCGGCTTCTTCGGCCCGGACGGTCAAAAACACCAGCCCGACCGCGATAACCGCCGTCCAGGCCCATCGTTGATTTGTCTTCATAGCGTTCAGGAGTAGAAGTTTTATCGCCGGTCCTGTCAATGCTCGTGAGATCCGACACGCCCGGGCCGGCTGCTGTTCGACAGTAAAGTTTTTATTTCCGACTCCGTCAAGGTTCGCCACTTGCCCACGGGCAGGTCGGCCAGTTTGAGGCGACCAATTTGCGTGCGGCGGAGATGGGATACCGTCAGCCCTTGCGACTCGAACAACCGCCGCACCTCGCGGTTTTTGCCTTCCGCCAGCTCCACCTCGACCACGCTGTGGGAATTGTTCGCGTTTAGCAGCCGGGCCTTCTCCGCTTTCAGCCTTTCGCCTTCGTGAACCACGCCGCGGATCAATTCGCCCAGGACTTTCGGCTCGACCCGCCCTTCGACGGTGGCCAGATATTTTTTCCGGACGCCGTAACGCGGATGCGTCAATTGCAGACAAAATTCCCCGTCGTTGGTGAGGAAAATCAAACCTTCGCTCTCGTAGTCGAGCCGGCCAACCGGGTAAAGGTTGTCCCACTCTTTGGGCAACAAGTCGCCGACCGCGCGGCGCTTCGCCCGGTCGTGCCGCGAACAAATGTAACCACGTGGCTTGTTGACGGCGACGTAGAGTTTGCGCCTGGGTTTGACCGGCACGCCGTCAACGGTGACGCGGTCGCGGGTCGGGTCGATCTTCGTTCCCAGCACCTGGACGACGTGCCCGTTGACCTCGACCCGCCCGGCCAGGATGATTTGTTCACCGGCGCGCCGTGAGGCCACGCCCGCATCGGCGAGAAATTTTTGTAGTCGAACCATCTCAGTGCGGAATGCGGAGTGCGGAATGAACTGCCAGCGCGTTGCGCCGGTTCACTCGGCACGCCGCACTTCGCATTCCGCAATCGAATCAGGTTTCCGGCTTGGTTTTGCGCAGGCCGGAGACACGGTCGCCGTCGTTCCATTGGCCGCGCTTTTTGAGCAGGGCGACTCGCTCAAAACGCTTGAGCACATTGCGCTTGGCGCCGGTCGTGCCGACGGCGCGGAGACTGGAATGCTGTGACATAGATTCGTTAAACGGTTAAATCGTTGAAGCGTTAAACTGGTGCTTCCCTCACCGCTGACACGGCAGGACCGGACTTCTATCACAGTCGGACCCGAATGCAAACGGTTAATTTCACGGCAACCAGGCGCCCAGGCGCATCTGGATACTACCACCATTGTGAAAGGCCCCCCGCTCCCTCTCCCTGCGAGGCACCAGCGGGGAGGGCCGGGGAGAGGGGCACCTTCCATCGAATGGGCGCAGCTAATTGGAATCCCCTCTCCCTTACCCTCTCCCCACTCCTCCGTCGTGGGGAGAGGGAATCGATCAGCGGCTTGGTGGTGGTGCCGAGTTGCGCCACCAGGCCCCTTTTTGCGCGCCTTTGAAGGTTGAACCTGCGCGCGAGAACTCATAGCATCCGAACAATCCATCGCTGGCCTGTCCGGTAGAAACAGCGTTCGATGAACAAATCCGTCAAAAATCTCATCTGGCTGGTGATCGCGCTGCTCGGAGCGTGGGCTTACGTCGTCCTGGCCACCCGCCGGGGCGAAGCGGTCAACTCGGTTTACATCCTCATCGCCGCGCTCTGCTCTTACGCTATCGGCTACCGCTTTTATTCCAAGTGGATCGCCGCCCGGATTCTCGCGCTCAACGACCGACGCGCCACGCCGTGCGAAGTCCACGATGATGGCAAAGATTTCGTGAAGACGAACAAGTGGATTGTCTTCGGGCATCACTTCGCGGCGATTTCCGGACCGGGCCCGCTCGTCGGTCCGGTGCTGGCCGCGCAATTCGGTTATCTGCCCGGCGCGCTCTGGGTTCTGATGGGTGTGGTGCTCGGCGGCGCCGTGCAGGATTTCGTCATCCTGTTTTGCTCGATGCGTCGCAACGGGAAATCGCTCGCGCAAATGGTGAAGGAGGAACTCAACACCACTGCCGGGATCATCGCCATCGTGGCGATTCTCGCCATTATGATCATTTTGCTGGCTGTGCTGGCGCTGGTGGTTGTGAAAGCGCTGGCGGACAGTCCCTGGGGCGTGTTCACGGTCGGCGCGACGATTCCTATCGCGATGTTCATGGGCGGTTACCTCCGCTGGGGGCGGGTGGGCAAAGTGATGGAGGGGTCGGTGATCGGCGTCGCGCTCCTGCTGCTCGCGGTCTGGGGCGGACAATACGTGCATGGTCACGCGAATCTGGCGACGCTCTTTTCGCTCAAGGATATCAACATTGCGTGGGTGATTATTTCATGAAGCTCGGCACCATCTTCGCTCTGGCGCTGGGCGTATTTCTGGTTTTGCCCGCGTTGAAATTTCCCGCGGTCAGCCGCTTCATTGACGGTTCCGGGCCGGTTGTGGCCGGCAAACTGTTTCCGTTCTGTTTTATCACCATCGCCTGTGGCGCGATCTCCGGCTTCCACACCTTGATCGCCAGCGGCACGACGCCCAAAATCATCACGCGCGAAAGTTACGCCCGCTCGATCGGCTACGGCGCGATGTGCCTCGAATCACTCGTAGCGATCATGGCCTTGATCGCGGCCTGCTCGCTCGAACCCGGGGTTTACCTGAGCATGAACATTAAAGGCGCGCCGGAGGAAACCGCAGCGAAGGTCACCGCGCTCGGTTTTCCGGTCACGGTCGGGCAGATGAATCAACTTGCCGACTCCATCGGCGAGAAGACCCTGTTCGGCCGGACCGGCGGAGCGGCCACTTTGGCGGTCGGCATGGCGCAGATTTTTCACCACGCGGTCGGCAATCGCTGGCTCGATCTCTGGTATCATTTCGCGATCATGTTCGAGGCGTTGTTCATCCTCACGACCCTCGACGCCGGCACGCGTGTCGGGCGTTATCTGTTGCAAGATGTTCTGGGCAACGTCTGGAGACCGTTGGGCGAAGTGAAAGACTCGAGAGCAAATGTCCTCGCCAGCGGCCTGATCGTGGCGGGGTGGGGATATTTCCTGATTCAAGGCGTGCGCGACCCGCTCGGCGGCATCAATTCACTCTGGCCGTTGTTTGGTATCGCCAACCAACTCCTCGCTGCCGTCGCGCTGTTCGCCCGCGTTTTCGCTGGTAACGCTCGTTCCACTCGTCTGGTTGCTGGCCGTGACGATGACCGCTGGCGCGCAGAAAATTTTTGACCCCGATCCCAGAATCGGGTTCCTGGCGGCGGCACAAGTTTACTCCGGAAAAATTGCGGAAGCTTACCCGGCCCCAGGCTCGCTCAAAACCGATGATGCCATGGCGGCAGCTCAGAGAGCTCTGGAGTCCAATAACCGGCTGCTTTTTAACAACCGGCTGGACGCCTTCGTGGCCGGCATGTTTCTCGTTCTGGTCGTGCTCTTCGTCGCGATCAGCGTCCGCGAATGGATTCTTTTGCTCGCGCGTAAACGGCTGGCGACGTTGCGCGAGTCCGATCCGGTCTGGCTGCCCGACTACGCCGTGGCGGAAGGCAAGCCGCTGCGTCTGTTCAGCCTGATCGCGCTTGCGTTTGCGCTGGGCAAAGAGTTGTCCGGCGAAGCGGCGTTGGAACGGGCGCAGCGGAGCGCGGCCCTCTGCGACTGCGCGTCGTCCCGGCATCAAAAGATCAATTTGCCGGGCGAAGAGCGGTCCTCGAGTCCGCCAAGCAGGGAACAACTCTACGTTGAGACGCTCGAAAAACGGTTTAAAGGCATAAACCGGTGTTGTTGAAACGAACCCGCGCAATTCCAATCGCAAATCGGAAATCGAAAATCTAGAATTCCTCCGTGCAACGCATCGGTTTATTCGGCGGGTCGTTCAATCCGGTTCACCTCGGCCATTTGCTCGTGGCGCAGGCGGCGCGGGAGGAACTCCAGCTCTCTCGCTTGTTTTTTATTCCCGCTGCGCAATCGCCGTTCAAACCGGGCCGGGTGCTGGCCCCCGCGGAAGCGCGGTTGCAAATGCTGCGACTGGCGTTGGCCGGCCAAACCGATTGCGAGATCGACGACCAGGAACTCGAGCGCGGCGGCGTCTCCTACACGGTTGACACAGTCCGCGATTATGTTCGGCGCTTTCCGGCCGCGCAGTTGTTTTATCTCATCGGCGCCGACCACGTCCCGCAGTTGCCCAAATGGCGTGAGGCGGACGGATTGGCCAGACTGGTCGAGTTCGTCGTCATCGCGCGCCCCGGCCAGATCGCCGCGCCCCTGCCGACGCCGTTTCGCGGCGAAACGTTGAACGGCTTTCCTCTGGGCGTTTCGTCATCCCAAATTCGCGAACGGGTCAGGGCCGGTTTGCCGATCGAACTGCTGGTCGGATCCGCCGTCGCCGAGGCAATTCGCAACAATCGTCTTTATCTTTGAGCGGGCCTTCCTCACCCTCATCACCGGCAATGGATTCGAAGAAATTGGCGTTGCTCTGTCGGGAACTGGCCGATAACAGGAAGGCGGAGAACATCGTCATTCTCGACCTGCGCGAATTGTCGTCGGTTACGGACTATTTTGTCATCTGCACCGGCACCAGCGAGCCGCACTTGCGCGCCATCGTGGATGAAATCACCGACCAGTTGCGCGAAGAGCACGCCGTCCGTCCGCGCGCCATGGACGGCACGCTGCAAACCGCGTGGATCGTGCTCGACTTCTTCGACGTCATTGTCCACGTGATGCGGGGCGACGTGCGCGAGCATTACGATTTGGAAGGTCTTTGGGGCGACGCGCCCAGAGTGCGGGCGCGCAGAGCGGCGCGGGCGAAGCCGTTGGAAGACTGAGCTTCTCGCTTCCGGAACCAGAACTGGTTTCGGTCACTGGGAGTGAAGGAAGGGTAGGGGAGCTACTGGCTTTTGGCGGGCATTTCCGTGGAAGCCTTCACCATTTCATCCAGTAGTTTCTTGAATTCTTCCAACCCCGGCGCGGGAACGATGATCGTGTCGCGCCGCCCGTTCACGTCCTCGGTAATTCGCAAAAAACGGCCGCGGGTATTCTCCTTGAGAGTGAACACGAATGTTTTTCGCTCAATTTGAATCTTGTCCGCCTTCAACGTCTCTTCCGGCGCGCTCGGCTTGGGCGCCGCCGAATAAGACCGCTGGCCGTAAGGCGATGGACGCTCGTTTGAGATCATACAGCTCTTTCGACCCAGCCACTGACTCCGCCACCAACAACTATACGCACTTTTTTTTGCACGTCACACGGTTTGTCAACCCTCGATTTTGAAAACCGGCCGGCTCCAATCCCCGGCTTCGCTCACGCCCGATGCCGATAGCCGCTGCCCGGCGTGGTCACGCGCCAGAGATAAACCGTGATGCCGGTGAGGACCATCAGGTTCAATATTTGCGAGGCGCCATGCCAGAGCGCGAACGAATGCTGCGCCTCCTGGCGTTGTTGCTGGGCCACCCCGGGACCGTACATCACGCGATGCAGTCCCTGTAATTTCGGCTGAATAATGAAGCCTCCAATCAACCCGAACCAGAAAATTCCGAGCAGCAGCCAAAGCGTCAAACGCTGCAACGGCTTGCCCATGTAAAGCCATTCCGCCACCAGGTGGAACATCGCCAGTATTCCGCAAATCAGGTACAAAATGAAATAACGCTCAAGCAGGAGCTGCACCGCCGCGCCGGCGTAAGGCTTGGTCAGCAAATGGATCATCTTTTCGGAGAAAAAAGCCGGTGCGACGAAAAACGTGAAAAAGATCGACGCCCCAAACCAGATGGCGGCGTTGGCCACGCCTACGAATCGCAAAAACCCGATCACCCGGTCAGATTAGAAAAATCCAAAAACAGTGCCAAGCCTCGATTCTCATCGAACACCGAACCGGGATTCTGCGCCCCAAACAAATCAACCGGCGTCCGCCGCGGTGCGGCCTTGTGCTTCTATGCGCTCCACCATGGCCTGCAAGGTGACGGCCCTGGCCACGCGCTGTTCGGATTGGTGGATATCGTCAAACGCGCCGCGCACCAGCTCGCGCGCCGGCTCCTCGCGCGTCGCCGGTTCGTGTCCCAGACCGGCGCGCAGGGCGTGAAGGATGTCCTCATAAGAAATTCGGTCAAGCGGCCGCGCGGGACAATACGCCGTCTCCGGTGTGGCGACTTCCGCCAGCAAGTTGCGCTGCAGCAGCGGTTGGATGATCTGGCTGACCAGACGGCTCGACACCGAAAGCGATTCGGAAACCTCCCCCACCGTGGGCGGCAGCTCGCCCCGATGGAATTTCTGTCCGACTAGCGTCATCAGCCGCAGCGCGATGAATTCGCGACCGCGCTGATTGACGTTTTCGGCCTGTTTTTCCTGAAGGTACGCCCGTCGGTTCTGATAGGCGTAGGCCACTTGCGCGCCGAACAGCAGGATCGTCCAGGAGAGGTACAGGCCAAAGAGCAGGATCGGTATGGCGCTGAGTGAACCGTAAATCTTGCTCGCCGAAATGACCCGCGAGGTGAACAGGGCGTTAAAATTGCCGTTGAGGATCCAAAGGGCGCCCGCGACCAGCCCGCCGAACGCGGCCGCCTGCCAGTTCACCCGCGTATTGGGCATGAACTGATACAAGAGCGTGAATGAACCACACAGGAGGAAAAAGGGAATCATCTTGAACAACAGTCCGCCGACGATCGGCGTCTCCTCGATCAGGTCCTGCGCGGCCTGAAACCGCGAGCCGATGGCAAGCCCCATCACGAGAATCACCACCAGCGGCCCGAGCGTGACGGCCGCCCAGTAATGAATGATCCGCACAAACCAGTTCCGCCCGCGCGGCACGCCCCAGATATCGTTGAACGTCGCTTCGATGGTGCTGAGCAGCCCAATCGCCACAAAGACCAGCGCCACGGTGCCGACCAGGCCAAGGGCGCCGCTGTGAACGTTGCCGATGAACGTCCGGATCGTCTCCACCACCTTCTGGCTGGACTCGTCCTCGCCATGAGTGGCGCGGAGAACCAGCGAGGTCAGTTGGTCCGCCAGCTTCTCGACAAGCTTGGCCCGGCGTTGTTCGGTGGCCTTCGCGAGGCGCGGCAACAATTCCTCGATCTGTTTGGCGATCTTGCGTCCGTAGCCCGCGCCGGCTTCCTGGCCGGCGGCTGCGTCTTTGAGTGGAACCAGTTCAGCGGCCAACTGGTTGACCAGGCGGGTGCGCTCCTGGCCGCTGCTCTCCGCCAGTCGGGGCAGCGCGGCTCCAATCTTTTCCACAATCCGACTCCGGGCCGACTCCTTTTCCTCGGCCGTCGCCGGAACCAGGCCCAACTGGGGCGCCAGTTCGTCCACGACCGTTTGAATCAGTTCGGCCTGTTGATCATCGCTGCTTTGAAGCAGTTTGGTGGACACGCCCAATCCCACCGCCAGCAGCGGGATCAACGCCAGCAGCGTCGTGTAGGCCAGCGCCGAGGCGCGCACGGGACACCGGTTGCGCACAAAGCTCTTTCCTACCAGCACCCAGAAATGGATGAACCTTCGTAAGGGGTGCAGCCGCGCCTCGTCCACCAGAACCATCCCCTGTTCATCTAGCAAGGCCTGGGCTTCGGCCTGGAATTTTTTGACTCGCGAGACGGAATCTTTGACCATTGCTCCGCCAGTGTAGAGTTCCGCGTTGCGCGTTCAAGGTTCAAAGTTGTTCTTGGTGGTTCCCGGTTGTCCGCTGTGCGTTGCTGACCAGCGGGTTGCTCCCTTCGCTCGACCGCCGACCGACCCTCGATCCGGAACAAACCGCGAGTTGAACTTTGAAATGTCGTGCCTTAGGCTTGCGCGCATGGCTCGTAAAGCATCGTCCAACCAGGTTCACGCGCGCGGCTTTGGCGACATCATCGGCATCGCGCTCATCGCGGTGTCCGTGCTCACGCTCGTCGCTTTGCTCTCGTACGACCCCCGGGACGTCTCCGTCAACAGCACCGAGCCCAACCTCACCACCCACAACTGGATCGGCCAGGTCGGCGCCTGGATTGGGTTCCTACTCTTTTTTTTGTTCGGCGCCGGCGCTTATCTTCTGCCGATTCTCCTCTTCTGTTTCGGCCTCAGTTATCTGTTTCATTGGATGGCCTACTTCCATCGCCGCTGGGTCTGGGCGACCACTCTGCTGCTGTGCGGCATGGGCCTGCTCGATCTGAACAAACCGGTGGCTTTCCTCGCCCACTGGCAGCGGAACTATAACGCGACTTCCGTTGGGGGCTGGGTCGGGCTGATGATGAACAAATATCTGTTCGGCCACTTCGGTTCCGTCGGCGCGACCATCATTTTCACCACGCTTTATTTCATCAGTCTCCTGTTCCTGACCAATTTTCAACTCGGCGAATGGTTGCGCGGCCTGTTGCCCGGTGAACCGGCTGAAGCGGAAAAGGATGTCCCCGATGAGGATCGAGCGCTCGAACGCCGCGCGCGCGAACTGGAACGCCAGGCCAAAAAACTGCAGGAACAGGTCGCCAAAGCCGGCCTCGGCGCCGACCTGCAGCCGGTCCCTGAACCGACCGTCCGCGATCTCAGCCTGCCTCAAACCAAGCCGTCGTTCCCCTCCGGCCTGCGGTCCAGGAGTAACGCGCCTGAGCCTGAAACCGGACAGCCTGCCGGCGTTGAAGGTGAGGTAATCCCGGCGAAAGAGATTGTTGCCGCAACCGCACAGGACATCCTCGGCAAACCAAAAGAAAAAGCAAAGGAACCGAAAACAGAAGAGCCGACTGCTGAACCACCGAAAGCCGCCGTTTCCGGAAAGGATAAAACGGTTGTCGTGGACGAAAAGACGGCCGTCGAAGCGCTGCCGGTCGTCCACCTGCCAGCCGAGCCGCCCCCCAAGCCAAGGACCCAGCCGAAGAAACCCAAGCCCATCGCCGTCGCCGCCACGCCGCTCATCGGCAATTACCAGTTGCCGCTGTTTGATTTGCTCAATTACCCGGACCCCGCCGTTCGCCCGACCGAATCGAAGGAAGACCTGATGGCCAACGCGCGGCTCATTCAACAGACCCTCGCGCAGTTCGACATTGAAGTCGCCCTCGGCGACATCACCAAAGGCCCCACCATCACGCGTTACGAACTGCATCCTGCGCCGGGGGTGAAGCTCGAAAAAATCACCGCCCTGAACAACAACATTGCCGCCGCGCTCAAAGCCGAGCGCATCCACATCCTCGCGCCTGTTCCCGGCAAAAGCTCCGTCGGCTTTGAAGTTCCCAACATCATCAAGACGAAGGTGATCATTCGTGATCTGCTCGAATCCGAGGAATGGCGCAGCACCCGGGCGCGCATCCCGCTCGCGCTCGGCAAAGACGTTTACGGCCACCCGATTGTCGCTGACCTCACGGAGATGCCGCACCTGCTCATCGCCGGCAGCACCGGCTCCGGCAAATCCGTTTGCATCAACGCCATTATCACCTCCCTGCTCTACCGCTTTTCGCCCGACCAGCTCCGCTTCGTGATGATTGACCCGAAGGTCGTCGAGCTGCAGCAATACAACGCCCTGCCGCACCTCGTCGTCCCGGTCGTGACCGATCCAAAAAAAGTGATCCTCGCGCTGCGTTGGGTCGTCAATGAAATGGAGAAGCGCTATCAGATTTTCGCCCGAGTCGGCGTCCGCAACATCAAATCATTCAACGAACGGCCCAAGGACATACCCCTGCCCAGAACCGAACCCGAACTGCCGCTCAAGGCCAGAAAAGAAAAAATCGAGGCCGGCGCGGACGGGTTCGCGGTCGAAGTGGACGAGGAAATCGTCGTTCCACGCGACGATGACATCGTCATTCCGGAGAAGCTCAGTTACATCGTGGTCATCATCGACGAACTCGCGGACTTGATGCTCGTCGCGCCCGCCGACGTGGAAATGGCCATCGCCCGCATCACGCAAATGGCCCGCGCCGCCGGCATTCATTGCATCGTCGCCACGCAACGGCCCAGCGTGGACGTCATCACCGGCGTGATCAAGGCGAACATCCCGGCGCGCATCGCCTTTCAGGTCGCGGCGAAGGTGGACTCGCGCACGATCCTGGACGGGATGGGCGCCGACAAACTGCTCGGCAAAGGCGACATGCTCTATCTGCCGCCCGGCTCCGCGAAATTCGTCCGCGCCCAGGGCGCGCTCATCACTGACCAGGAGACCAATCGCATCGTCGAATTCATCGCCCGGCAGGGCAAACCGAGTTACGAGATGGAAATCCACCAGCAACTCTCCAAACCGCTGAGCAGCCTCGACGGCGAAAACGGCATCGACGAAGACGAGGACCTGATCCAGGAGTGCATCGAAGTCATCCGCAGCGAACAAAAGGCGAGCGTCTCGCTCCTTCAGCGCCGACTGCGCCTCGGCTACACGCGCGCGGCGCGCATCATGGACGAACTGGAGAACCGCGGCATCGTCGGCCCGAGCAAAGGCGCCGAACCGCGCGACATTCTGATTGACCTCGACGGCACCGGCGCCGACGGACAGGGACAATAGGCCCGATGTTGAATGTTGAATGTTGAACGTTGGATGTTGGTTGTTCGCCGCTCTCTTGCTCGGAAAAAACATTCAACGCTCAACCTTAAACATTCAACGCTGAACCCCAGACCCGAACTCACCCGTCCAGCGGACTCCTGACTCCCAACCCCAGTTTCTGCATCACGTGCGTATAAATTTGCGTCGTCGCCACGTCCTTGTGTCCGAGCAGTTCTTGAACGGTTCGGATGTCGTAACCGCTTTCCAGAAGATGAGTGGCAAACGAATGGCGCAAGGTATGCGGCGTCACTTTTCGTCCATCCAATCCCGCCAGCGTGGCCGCCTTTCTTACCGCCCGTTGCACGCTGTACTCGTCCACATGATGTCGGCGCTCGATTCCCGTGCGTGGGTCCAGGCTCCGTTGTGCCGCCGGAAATACATATTGCCAGGCCCACTGTCGATCTGCGTTCGGATACTTCTGCGCCAGCGCAAAGGGCAAAGCCACCCGGCCAAACCCCTCAGCCAAATCGCGCTCGTGCGTCAGCTTCACCCGCTCCAAATGCCCCTGCAGTTCTGGCTTCAGGCGGTTGGGCAGCATCGTCCGCCGATCCTTTCCGCCCTTGCCATGCCGAACGATCACCAGTCCGTTGCCAAAATCCACGTCCTTGACCCGGAGCCGCAGCATTTCCAAAAGCCGCAACCCAGCCCCGTACAACAACTGGCCCATCATCCGATACACCGCCGGCAATGCCGACACCAGACGGCGCGCTGCATCCTGAGTCAACACTTCAGGCACGCGCGCCTTCGTTTTCGCGCGCGCAAACTCCCCTAAGTCACCCAGCGGCTTCTCCAGCGCCAAAGCATACAAAGAGACGAGGGCATTGAGCGCTTGGCGCTGCGTTGCGGCCGCGACGTTGCGTTCGCTGGCAAGATACGTTAAATACGCCCGCACTTCGCTGCCTCCCATCTCGCGCGGATGCCGCCCCCGATGAAACCGGATAAAATCCCGCGTCCAGCCCACATATATGTCTCTTCGGTGCGAAGTGCGTAGCGCCTGAGCCGCAACTGCTCCCGAAACACATCCGTCAACATGCGCGGCGGCTTCGATGGCGCGTCCAGCGTGGGTGCGCGCAGCGTTTCGGCAGGTGCGGCTTTCGTCGGCATGGCTATTTCACAGGAAATACGAGCTTGCCGCTGTCAATAAAGCAATTAACCTTAAATCACAATATGAAAATAGGGCCAATAGCACCTCAGTCCTTAGGCTCACTTTAACTGTTCGGCGTCACAATGCTGGTGAGTTGGTAGCCGGCAGCGCGCATTTTCTCGGCGTGGCGCTTGCAGTAGAAAAGTCCACTGCAATGCATCACCACAGGTTTGCGCCCACATTTTATCGTGTCGAAAGCGCGATTCGGCAGCCAATCGCAAGACGCCGAACCAGCCGCTTGAGCCAACCGGGTATCGCTTTCAGGTCTGTTGCTCATGGCTTTTTCTCCGGTGGCTCAGCTTTTTCGTTCGGCATCTATACTTCTGGGACGGCAGCGACTTCCTCATCGGTCATGAAGACGCACTTGAATTCGATAGATGCTGTTTCGCCGTGTCGCATATTTTCTACGTCAATGATGTGCTCCACTTTGTCAGGGGCGAAGCACCATCCGCCGGCCCCATCAAGGGCTTCCTCGAAATATAAGAGTCTTGGTTTCTTTACCGATGCCGAACCAGTCGCTTGAGCCAACCGGGCATCGCTTTCAGGTTTTTCACTCATGGTTTTCTTTCCGGTGGCTCAGCTTGGTCGTTAGGGATGCTGCTTGTGTATTCCATAGAAAGACCGCCTGTCTGCCCTGGGATATTTTGGCGTCATTTTGATTTCGTCGAGATCGTGGACCACGCAGGCATTCTTTTGTGCGCTACAGTCGATCCACACCTGAGCCATGCCGAGCGTTGGAAACAGGCCAGTGTAGGCTTCTATGTCCACACGCCAGACCCCGAATCGCATCCCTAACAAATCGCTGGAGGCAACA
>QHOP01000598.1 GCA_003219345.1 Verrucomicrobiota bacterium | reverse complement strand
CGTGTTGCAGCGCTCGCCCCAGCCGCCGTCCTGGTGCTGGACGCTTTCGAGCCAGTCGCGCGTCTTGAGCAGCCACGGCTCGTTCATGTTCCAGTTCAGCGCCCTCATGCCGCGCAGCACCTGCCAGGTGCCGTAGATGTAGTTGACGCCCCAACGGCCATACCACGACCCGTCCTCTTCCTGGTGCTCGCGGATGAACTGAATGGCCTCGTTCACCTGCGAGTTGTCGAGGCCGACTCCCTCGTAGCCGAGCAATTCAAGGATGCGCGCCGTGATGTCGGCGCATTCGGGATCGAGCATCGCGTTGTGGTCTGCAAACGGGACCTTTTCGAGAATGTTTTTTGTGCAGTCCTTGTCGAACGCGCCCCAGCCGCCGTCCTTGCACTGGAAGGTCATTGTCCAGTCGAGGCCGCGTTTGAAACATTCATCGCGTAGTCGCGGATTGTCGGTCGGCACCTTCCGGAGGGCGAGGAGCACCATCGCGGTGTCGTCCACGTCCGGGTTCCATTTGTTTTCGTATTCGAAGGCCCAGCCGCTCGCTTCGACCTTGGCCGGGTTCTTATACTGCCAGTCGCCGCGGAAACGGATTTCCTTCGAGATGAGCCAGTCCACCGCTTTCTTCATCGCCGGACGCTGTTCCGAAATGCCGGATTCGTGCAGGCAAATCGTGACAATGGCGGTGTCCCACACCGGCGAGAAGCAGGGCTCGATGCGGAGCTCGTCTTCGGTCTCGTGCTCCAGCCGTTTCAACTCGCGTTCGGCGCGGATGACTTCGGGATGGTCGTCGGGGTAGCCGAGCGCTTTGAGCGCGATGAGCGCGTTGAGCATTGCGGGGAAAATGGCGGCGAGGCCGTCCGAGCCGTCGAAGCGTTCGAGCATCCATTGTTCCGCCTTTTTGAGCGCGCGTTTGCGGAACGGGTGGATGTTGTGCTCGGCGAACTTCTCGGCGAACTTGTGCAGCCGGTCGAGCCAGATGAAAAAGTTGCGCCAGGTGAACCCCTGGGGGTCCGGTGGCAGCGCCAGATCGCGTTCGTGGTAGCCTTCCGGATAAAGTTCGTCGAGCGTGATGTTTTTCGGCCGACGCGTCGGCTTGAAATGGTTGATGATGGAAAGCGGCACGAGCATGGAGCGCGTCCACGAACTCATCTCCCAGAAATTCACGTGAAACCATTTGCCGATGAGGATGACTTCGCAGGGAATCGTCGGCACGTATTCCCAGGGGAACAAACCGAGCAACGCGAGATAAAGCCGGGAGAAGGTGTTCATTCGCGGCGCGCCGCCGAGGCTCAGAGCCACCTGGCGCGCCTTCAACATGCGCGGGTCAGTCACCGGCACGCCGGCCAATTTCAGAGCGAGATAGCCTTTGATGGTGGCGTTTATGTCCGGCGGGCCGCCGTAATAGATGTTCCAGCCGCCGTCCGGCAGTTGCATGGAAAAGATATGGTTGACCGCTTTGCGCTGCCATGTCTTGTCCACTTTGCCGTCCCAGTGATGGTAGGCAATCATGTCGGAGCAGAGGGTCGAATCGACCATCAGTTCGCCGACCCAATAACCTTCCGGCTTCTGGAGGCCGAGTAAATGGAGTTGCGACCGCTCGATGGCGGTCTGTAATGCGTCTGGTTGGGACCCGACCCTTCCGCCCGAGGCCGTCGGCTGCCGACCGACCCGGCGTGGGTCAGATATAGTCTCTGACACGTCCGGTAATTTGCGGAGTCGGCCGAAGGGTGTAAAGACCTATTTCCAACGTCGGTTTGGCGTGGGCGCATCAGGCGGAATGGCTTCTTCCCACTCTTAATCGTAATCTTACTCTTAATCTCCAAGAACCGGAGCCGAGCAAGATTACGATTAAGATTAAGATTAGGAGCCTGCCAGTGCGGTCCCGCTGCCGGGCATAGTTCGAGGGCAGTGGGCTGTGGGACAGGGTGAAGGGTCTTCGGAAATCTTGCAGACCAGACTCGATAGGGTGGTAGTCCCGAAGGTGCGCCCCCGCGAAACCGTGGCAAGCCATTTTCGTGGACAACCTTAAGCGGTGGACACTAGTGTCATGTCACAAAAATACGAATGCAATGTGAACGTTCCTCTCTCCCCTCACCCGGCCTTCGGCCACCCTCTCCCCATCCGATGGGGAGAGGGCAGGGTGAGGGGTGCTCCTGTTTCCAGCTTGGCTGGCGTCATTGTAAAGAAGCGTCAGGGACAGCACCCTAGTGGAAGCGGCCCATGAAGTTTTTCAAGTATCACGCGCTGGGGAACGATTACCTGGTGATTGATCCCAAAGATTGCCCTGCGCCGCCAACAGCGCCGCAGATCAAAGTGATTTGTCATCGGAACTTTGGCGTCGGATCGGACGGGATTTTGCTGGGGCCGTTGCCGTCGGATCAAGCGCGGTTTGCGCTGCGCGTTTTCAATCCGGACGGCAGCGAGGCGGAAAAGAGCGGCAATGGGCTGCGCATCTTCTCGCGTTATCTCTGGGACCGGCAGTTGGTCAAAGACGAAGAGTTCGCCATCCAGACTCAGGGCGGCGTGGTGAAATCGCGCGTGTTGGACGGCGGCAAAACCGTGCGCGTCGAAATGGGCCAGATCAGTTTCTGGAGCGACAAAATTCCCGTAGCCGGCCCGCGTCGCGAGGTCATCAATGAAAAAATCACGGTCGGCGGCCGCACGTTCAGCTTTTGCACAAACGTGCAGTTCCTGAAAGTGCTCGACCGCGAAAACATTCAGATCGAAATCTGGGAACGTGGGGCCGGTTACACGCTGGCGTCCGGCAGCAGCAGCAGCGCCGCGGCGGCGGTGGCGCGCAAACTCGGATTGTGCGATCCGTCCATCACCGTGCGCATGCCCGGAGGCAAACTGGCCATTGAAATCAGCAGCGACTTCGACATTCTGATGACCGGGCCGGTGACGAAAGTGGCGGAGGGCATTATTGCCGCGGAAATGTTCATGATTGCTGTTTGAAGCCGACTGAAATTGAGCTTTGGTTTGTGGAGTTATGCTGAGTCGGTCGGATTGTAAAATTCGGACTGGTCAAAACCACTACTTTGGCGGATTTTATCCGCCGCATCTTGACAAATCGTGTTCACTGGAACCTACACCGCCATCGTCACGCCGTTCAAAGACGGCAAAGTGGATGAACTCACGTTTGAGCGCCTCGTCAGGGCGCAGATCAAGGGCGGTGTGGACGGCATCGTGCCGGTCGGAACCACGGGCGAATCGCCGACGCTCAGTTTCGAAGAACACATCTACGTGATCGAACTGGCGGTCAAGTTCGCCGCCCGCAAAATCAGAGTGCTCGCCGGCACCGGCGGGAATTCCACCGACGAAGCGGTTTACCTGACCATCGCGGCCGAAAGGGCCGGCGCCAATGGTTCGCTGCAGGTC
>QHOP01000597.1:2828-3080 GCA_003219345.1 Verrucomicrobiota bacterium | reverse complement strand
ACCCTAAGGTTCATGGGAAGCCCCCTTTGGTTTTTCGCATGCATTGGGACCATGAACCCCCTCACCCGCCCTTCGAGCACCCTCTCCCCCTCCGAGGGGGAGAGGGATGGGGTGAGGGGGCGGTTCATGGGAAGAACGGCACCAGGAAACCGCGAAAGTAAGCCGAGGCAGTCGGCGCGCCGCCGACTGCTGCACGCGAGCCGCGTGCGCTCCCCGGAGTTTCAGACGCGTGGAAATTTCCGGAAGATTTCC
>QHOP01000597.1:0-2789 GCA_003219345.1 Verrucomicrobiota bacterium | reverse complement strand
TGGACAGGCCCGCGTTCGCGTCCAGGCAGGCGAAGTGCGTGTAGGGCGTGATCGCCATCGCCTCGATCCCGGTGCGGGTTCGCTCGGCCTGTCTGAGGGAATAAACGTCGCGGCCGAAGAAGTGGAAGAGATCGAAGCCGGTCACGGGCATCAGCGTATTCGCAGGCCAGAACGAGGCCGGCGCCGCGGCGCGCGTCAGCTTTAGCGACACCGGATCGGTCGCCGCGTTGAGCGTAACACCTGTCGGCGGCGCGAAGTCAATCTCGAGTGCAAAGCCGTTGCGGCAGTCCAGGTCGCGGATGCGGAGGATACGGACGAGGAAGGATGCGAACGGCACCTCCGCCGGCTGCCCGATTGGGCCGAAGAAGGCCACAGCCCTGGCCGCATCGCCTGAGGAGCCAAACTCAAAGTTGGCACTCGGACGACGGGCCGGGGGGAGGTCAACGTTGGTGAGGATCTCCGGCGGCTGACCCGGCACGATTAGGACGGCTCTCTGATCGGGATCGTTGTTTCGTTGTAACCGAAACGTCTGCTCTTGGGTCCAGTCGAGCGGTATCCCAGCGGAGAACCCACCTCCCGTGACGAGGCAGACGCGCAGGTCACCTCCTCGGTCGATGAGTGCGGCGGCGATCTCGAGCCCACCCGCGCCCTCGCTGAGGATTGCTCGCACGCCGGTGTCCTGACCACTGAGCGTGACTGAGCCGCTCGAAACCTCCACGGTGACGTCCACGGTGACATCGCTCGTCGTGATTGACGGCTCGTTCTTGTAGAAGGTGCGGTGTGTCACGCTAGACGTATCATTAATGACCACCCGCGAGCCGTGGGTGTAATCCGCGGTCCCATCGGTCTGATAGCCCTGAAGGAGCGGGTCGATCGTTGGATCGAGCGTGATCCCCGGCGAGGGCGTGGCCGCGGAAGCGCAGGGGAACTTCCCCAGGAGCTCGAACGCCGCCGCGGTTCCTAGCAGCACTGCGGCGCGCCGGAAAAGCTGCCGACGCGAGAGCGCGCCCGAACGAAGCAGTTCGTCAAGCACTTCCAACCCTCTGCCGAGCGCCTGCTTCCCCCCCGCGCATGCGGCAAGCGCACGCTGAGTCTGAATTCGTGTTTGCGATTGAGCGGCGCTGATCGGGCCGTTGTTTTTCACCGGCGCATATTTCGGGTTCATAGGCGATGGCCTTTCAAGAAACTCCTTCCACCATCGACAAGGGGCGTGACTGCCCACGCTTCGAATCGAACAGGTAGTGGTCAGCGGGCGAAGGTTGCAAATGGGGCATTGGTTTGGGTTGGTTACCGTTCTTCGGGAACGCTTCGGATTGAATCAGAAATCGACGCGCGGCGCAAGCGGAGTTTTTTGCTTGGTCAGTCGGAGCGCACGACGGAATTCTTCACGGACGGCAAAGCAACGGTTTTTATGAGCGGCTGCGGCTTCGATTCTTGGCTTCGATTCTCCGTTGCCTTCGTTTCCTTCTGTTGCTCTTTCGGCATGGCGGGCGGGCCGGGGGCGCCTCTGGATAGTACCACCATCGTGGAAGCCTCCCGCTCGCTCTCCCTGCGAGGCACGAGCGGGGGAGGGCTGGGGAGAGGGGCACCTTCCACCGAATTGGCGCGACTAATTGGAATCCCCTCTCCCGTACCCTCTCCCCACTCCCCTGTCGTGGGGAGAGGGAATCGACCAACGGCATGGTGGTGGTGTTAAGATGCGCCCGCGGGTCGGCGGGTGGTTCGAATTATGTGCCCGGCTCCTGGAATTGAAGGCTAAAATCGCAGCCGAATCTGCTCGGACCAGCACTGCTTGAGCCGTTGTGCGTCGGTCTGAGAAACAACACCGAGCCGACGACGAAGGAGTATTCCTTCCAGACAATCCAGCCGCGACAATCGTACGGTCGAGGGCACCCGCAATCCCGCCACCGACCAGTCCTGCAGTGAAACATCCGTCGCTGATCTCGCCGCCGAAGACGTTACTGCGGCGACCACCACATCAGCAGCGTCCACCCAAAGCACCAGCACCGGGCCGGAGTTTCGATGCCGCGCCGCTCGTAAATGGAATGTCGGCGAGCCAAATCTCACCGGCTTGCGGCATTGTCGTAGAGTCCCTCGTCTTCCGGGCCGTAACTGTTCAGAAAGCCCTGATGATCGCGAAAAACTGGCGGCGTCCCTGCGGGGGTTGGACAGGGAGCTGACCGAGCACGCCGCCGCTGCTCGATCCAAGCGAAAAGCTTTTCAAGGTCTTCGGCGGGCAGTTGCTCGATGGCACGCTCGATTTGTTCGACCGCGTTCACGGTGGAAACATTTAGCCGCGTCATTCGTGCGGAGCAAGCGGGGATTCTTTTGGGAAGTTGAGAGTTCACACGCCTGCCCGGAGGGGCTCGCGCCGAATTGCCAGTCTGCGGTTCATGGTTTCCCGCCCCGCTTTTTAGTGGCGGTCTGCTGCAGGCTGCTTTACAACTCGGTTCACTATGAAACTTTCCCGCAGGGCTTTCCTCGCTTCCGCAACGTGCAGTGCCGCTTCCCTTTCCCTCGGCGCGGAATCGACGACGACCGTGCGCCCGGCAGCCAGGAGTTACGCACGTATCAAACTCGGCATCTCGACCTACTCCTACTGGCACTTTCGGCCGCCGAAAGTCTCCATTGAAACCGTGATTGAAAAGTCCGCTGCCATTGGCGTTGAAGGAGTGGACATTCTCCATCGGCAGATGGACATGGAGGAGAAAGCGCCGTTCGATGCCGCCGGCCGCGCGTATTGCAACAAATTGAAACGGCTCGCTTTCACGCGCGGCATCGATTTGATC
>QHOP01000596.1 GCA_003219345.1 Verrucomicrobiota bacterium | reverse complement strand
ACCTTCTTCGTGACGACAGCGCCGGTGATCACCAATTTCTTCCCCGGTCGTGGCCAAACGAACTATACCCAGGTCACGATCGAAGGGATCAACTTCAACGCTGCGCCGGTTTCCGGCGTCGGGTTTAACGGCAAGGGTGTGACCGGCATCTCGACCCCGGCCCCCAATCAGATTGTGGTTACCGTTCCCAACGCAGCCACCACCGGACGCATCACGGTCACCAACAGTTTCGGCGTCGGCACGAGCAGCAACGATTTTGTCATCACCCAGGCTCCGATCGTTGATTGGTTTGCTCCCGTCGAGGGACCGCCTGGCACGCCGGTGACGATCACCGGCGTGAACTTGAGCAATGGCCCTACGGTTTTAAAATTTAACGGCGTGAACGCAGGATTTACCGTGACGGGCCAGAACGGAACCCAGATCCGATCCGCCGTGCCGGGCGGAGCCACGAGCGGTCCCATCACGATGACGAACGCGTACGGCGGCTTTGCCACGACCAGCAACTTCTTCGTCACCGGTTCGGCCCCCTACGTTAGTGATCTTTCGCCGGGCGCCGGCCCGCGCGGGACGACAGTGCTGATCACTGGCGGCAACTTCACAAATCTGGTGGCGGTGAAATTCAACGGCGTGACCGACCCCAGGGCCATTGCAACCGCGCTCACCCAAATTCAGACGACGGTGCCCGCCAATGCCACGACCGGCCCGTTGACTGTCACCACAAGTTACGGTACGAGCACCAACAATCCGATCTTTTATGTCCCGCCGCGGCTGACCGGTTTTTCTCCGACGAACGGAATCGTGGGGAGCAGCGTGGTCATCACAGGCGCCAACTTCACCAGCGCCAGCGGCGCTCTGTTCAACCTCGCCGCCGCGAATTTCACCGTCACGGCGTCGAACACGATTTCCGCCGTCGTTCCCACCGACGCCACCACCGGTCCGTTGACCGTTACCACGCCGGGTGGAGTCATTATCAGCACCAACAATTTTCGCGTGCAGCCGAACATCAGCAGCTTCTCGCCGACGCTCGGCCCCGTGGGAACGCCCGTCACGATTCTGGGCACAAGTTTCTTCAACGTCACAAATGTTTCGTTCAACAACACCAGCGCCGCGAGCTTCACCGTTATTTCCCCGACCGAGGTCCGGACGAGCGTGCCGTCCGGCGCCAGCACCGGACCCATTCGCATTTCAACACCGGACGGCACCGCGGTCAGCGCCGCCAACTTCTACGTCACCGGGACCAGCGATCTCGCCGTCGGGATGACAGCTTCGGCGGCGCTGCAGACGCCGGGCCAGTCGCTGACTTACGCGCTTGTGGTGACGAACAAAGGTCCCTCGATTGTGACCGGGGTGACGCTGAGCGACACGCTTCCGCCGGGGGTCACTTTCGTTTCCGCCAATTCCAGCCGCGGAAGCTGCACGTTCAGCAATGGCAAGGTGACGTGCGCCATGGGTGTCCTGACCAACGGCACAGGAGAGACCGCTGCCATCACGGTCACAGCGCCCAACGAAGGCGTGCTGACCAACACCGCGATGGTCGCGGCTGTGGAACCTGACCTCAGCCCTGCCGACAACACGGCGTCGGCGGTGACGACGGTCGTTTCGGACGCGTCGCGGACGCTCCGGATCGGCCTGGCGCCCGGCAGTCAGGCCGTCCTTTCATGGCCGACTTCCGCCGTGCCCTTCACGCTGCAATTCCTCAATTCCTTTGCCGCGTCGAATAATTTCTGGCAGTCGGTGACGAACCCGCCGGCCATCGTCAACGGACGCAACTCGGTCACGAACGACGCGTCGAGCGGAGACAAATTTTTCCGCCTGCAAAAACCGTAGCTGCCGACGGCTGCCATGAAGCGACTTGTCCGCATTTTGCTCGTCCCACACGCAAAAAGTTGGCGACGATTTTATTCCTTTCGGCGAAACCTTTTGCACAGATTGGTGGTTTATGGCTGTGATCAGGTTCAAAACGACCCCCATGCCCAAATTAAGCGTCCACGATAGCATCTCCACACGAGCCACAAGGCTTGCGTGCTCTCTACTCCTGGTCTTCTTATGGCACTCCGGACCTGGCGCGCAGGCCGACGTGATTGACGATTGCAGCGACACAAGTTTGCGCGCGGCTGCCGGCAATGGCGGCAGTTACTTTTTCGATTGCGGCACCAATGCCACCACGATCGCGCTGACCAACACGATCGTTGTCACAGCCGATGTGACACTCGACGGCGCGGGGCAAAGCATCGTCATCAGCGGCGGCAACGCCGTGCGCCTTTTCACCATAAATCCCGGCGTCAATTTCACTCTGAAAAATCTTGTGCTGGCATCCGGCAAGGCCGCAGGTAACGACGGCACAAACGGTGTGGCGGGCGACAACGCGGCAATGGCGTCGTGCAACTCAACGGCAGCGGCGGTAATGGGGGCAGCGGCGGCAGCGCCGGCGGCGGTGCGATTTTTAACAACGGCGGCGCCCTCTGGCTGACCAATTGCACCTTTGTCACCAACACCGCCAGCAGCGGCGCGGGTGGCAATGGAGCCGACGCCCTGGTTGGGGGCAACGGAAATAACGGAGGCAGGGGCGGCGACGGCGGCAGGGCCAGTGGCGGCGCGATCGCAAACGCCGCCGGAACAGTCCTGGTTTATGATTGCACCTTTACTAAGAACGGCGCCACCGGAGCGAGCGGCGGGATCGGCGGAAACGGCACCGGGATCAGGCCCAGTGGCGCGAACGGCACCCCAGGCGGCGGCGTCAGCGGCGGCATCTTCAACGACAGCGGCACGGTCATGGTGCTGTTCAGCACGTTCAACAACAACGTGGCAACCGGCGCCAACGGCCGCGATGGCAAACCAGGAGTCGGTGAAGCGAACGGTGCGGGCGGCACCGCCGGGAGCCCTGCCAGCGGCGGCGCCATCTGCAACAACGGGGGCACGCTCTGGATGACCAATTGCACGTTCTTCGGCAACAGTGTTGTCGGTGGCAACGGCGGCAATGGCGGTGACGGTGGCACTTTCGGATTTGGCGGCAACGGTGGTGACGGCGGCGGGGGAGGCGCGGGCAAAGGCGGCGCGGCTTTTAACACCGCTGGCGGGACGAACACCGCCGTCAATTGCACCGTATCCAACAACAGCGCGCAGGGTGGAGCCGGCGGCAGCGGCGGAGCGGCGGGCAGTCCGGTGAGGAAAGCCGGTCAAACGGGAGGGCCGGGCGCGAACTTCGGCGGCGGCATCGCCGGCGAGGGCGGACTGTTCACGTTGCAGAATACGCTCGTTGGCCGCAGCCTTCTCGGCGGCAACGCCGCGGGTGCGATTACTGACGGCGGCTACAACTTGATTGATGACAACAGCCTCGCGCTGTCTGCGGCCGGCAGCCGGACCAGTACCAACCTGTTTTTGGGCGTGCTCAGCAGCAATGGCGGGCTGACCCAGACAGTGGCCATCCGTTCGAACAGCCCGGCCATCAATGCTGGCAATGACGCTTTCTGTTTGCCGACGGACCAGCGTCATTACGTGCGCGCGGGCGCGTGCGACATCGGAGCGTATGAGTTCAACGGTTTCGTTCCTGCTGACAAACTGGACCGCTCTGACGAACGTCCCGGTCGTCGTCACCAATGCCAACGTCGTCACGGATACCGCGTCGGACCCGCGCCGGTTTTATCGACTGGTCAAGTGAGCGATCCGCCGCTCAAGGCAGCCGCGTCACATCGATGTTGCGCGCATCGCCCACGCCGATCTCAAGCAGCGCGGCGTTTTGGTAGAGTTCGAGATTCGTTTTCACCTCCAGCGCTTTCGAGGCCTTGCGCTGACGGTCGATTTCCTGAGCCGACAGCACGTCGAGCGCGACCGCGTCGGTGCTGAACCAAAGCTGGTTCAACTCGACGGAAAAATGGAGCATCGTCTGTTCTTCGCCCTGGTACTGACAGATCAACGCGTCAACGATGTTCAACGCCACGCGGTCCCCCAACGCAATCCGATCGTCGATGATCGGGCGAACCAGAATCTCCGGCACCGCGGAGGCCAGGCGATCGGGGTCGTTCTCGAAGCGAAGTGTGTTATCGACGCTGCTCATGGCCAGACCCCAGAGAGCGCCGGAGACTCCGACCAGATTGTGATTTAACAGCGGGGTGATGTTGACGACTTTGGTTATCTGCTGCGTGACCAACCTGGAGAAATAGGAATTGCGACCGATGCCTTCGCCTTTTTTGCCGAATTCCAGATCGCCCCACACGAGTTGGCCGATCAGGGCCATTGGATAATAGACTTTCTCGTCGTATCCCGCTTCCGCAGCGCCGGCCACACGAACGCCGTAGCGCTCGGCCAGGTCAAAAAATTTAGCCTGGCGCAAGTCCGAGAGGTGTTTGTCCCAAACGACGATCTGTTTGGGCGGCAGTCCGGCCGCCAGCAGGCTTTTGACGACCGCCTCCACCACCGCCGGGCGCGTGCCGCTGGTCGGGCCGGGCGCAGAGCAGACTTTCAGGCCGATCGTGTCCTGCGTGGAGATCAAACTGAGCCACGCGTCCTTGGGGGTGGCTCTGCCGGTCAGGTTGGTCAGTCCGCGCTGAATCATGGGAGGGATCTTCTCCGGCTGTGGGTTGAACGTGACGGTGGCGTTTGGCGCCTGCACCATCACCACTCGCGCGCGCCTGACGGGTCTGCGATTCGGCGCGTTGGTTTCCGCCGCGGACCCCGATGACGGCAGACACAGGCAAAAGGCGAGACTCAAAAAGATTAATGAAAGCCGCGTCATGATAAGGCACACTCTGTGCGTTTCTTGACTCGTCGGGCGACGAATGTTACCACCGTGCCTGATGGTGACCATCAAAAAGCCGGTCGCTCCGTTTTCGGCGTTGACTCTGGCGATTCTCGGCTTGGTCCTGTTCAACGGATGCGCCGAGCCTGGTCCAGGGGCGCTCCTGCAGGGCGAACGCCTCTTGCGCGAGGGCAATTACGTCCGGGCCATTCAGAAGCTGGAGCAGGCCGCGCGACTGCTGCCCCGGGACGCGCGAGCGTGGAATCATCTCGGTCTCGCCTACCACGGCGCGAGGCGGGCGGAAGACGCCGCCAAAGCCTACCAACAGGCGCTGACGCTTGACCGGAACCTTGCCGCCGCGCACTACAACCTCGGCTGCCTTCACCTGGAACAGAACAACGTTGCGGCCGCCCAGGCGGAATTCACCAGTTACACCGGCCTTCGGCCGAATGCGTTCGACGGCTGGACCAAACTGGGCACGGCCCAATTGCGCGCACGCCAGCTCGACGCGGCTGAAAAAAATTTTCGCCAGGCGGTCAAGCTCAACCCGCGTTCGGCCGAAGCGTGGAACGGCCTGGGCCTGGTGCAGACACAGCGTCGGCGTTACCAGGAAGCCTGCCAACAGTTTAACGCGGCGTGGCGCGCGCAACCGGATTACGCGCCCGCGCTGCTCAACGCGGCGATCGTCTCGCATCAATATTTGAATGGCCGCGCCCTCGCGCTGCAGAAGTATCAGGAATACCTCGCGCTCCAGCCGCAATCGCCGAACTCGGCCGGCGTCCGACAAATCGTCAATCAGCTTGAGCTTGAGCTTCATCCGCCCGCGCGTCAGGTCCCCACGAATCTGCCGCCTCAAGCCGGCTCGCTCCCCCAGCCTGTGCCGGCGGCGCCGACAACCAACAAACCAACGCCGAACGCCAGCGCCAACAAATCGTTGGCTGCTTCATCATCAACGCAGTCAGCCGCGGCTCAGCCGCCGCGAACGAACCCCGTGACATCCGCGCCTCCGACGCGCGTGGTCGCCGCCACGTCACCGCCGCCGGCCAAAAGTGAAAGCCCGCCCGCGCCGCCGCCGAAGGTCGAAGTCGTGCGCTTGACTGAAGAAGAACCTATCAGGCCCGCGCGCGACGCCGAGTTGAATTCTGAGTCGCGTTCGCCGGGCACAACGTCGCGAAAGCCTGCAGTCACGAATGCTGCGCCTGACTCGCCATCCGCATCCGCCGGCAGCGAATCAGCCAGGCAAAAAAATGGAATCACCTCGCGGCTGAACCCCCGAAACTGGTTTCGTTCGAAAGAGAAACCGGCTTCTCCGTTATCCTCTTCGGCCGACAGCGGCCGCTCCCTTGGGGCCGGCGAAGAGAACAAGGTCACCACCGTTGCCAGAGCTACCAGACCCGCGGCGTCTTCGCGGAGCGTTATGGAGCGCTATCAGTATCGTTCGCCGGCGCTGCCGAAGCCCGGCAACCGCGGCGAAGCGGAACGGCTGCTCACTCAAGGCGTTCAGGCGCAGGAACGGAACCGATTGGGCGAAGCCATCGAGGGCTATCACCGGGCGGCGAAGATCGACCCGACTTTCTTCGATGCGCATTATAATTGCGGCGTCGCGGCGTACGAGG
>QHOP01000595.1 GCA_003219345.1 Verrucomicrobiota bacterium | reverse complement strand
CCAGACAGCCTGACAGCGCGATGAGTCCTTCCTTGTTCGCCGCCAGAATTTCTTTGTCGATGCGCGGCTTGTAATAGTAGCCCTCCAGATGCGCCGCCGTCGCGAGCTTAATCAGGTTTTGGTAGCCGGCCTCGTCCTTGGCCAACAGCACGAGATGATGGTACACGTCTTTGCCTCCGCCGCTGGCCTTCTTCTCGAAACGGCTGCCGGGGGCGACATAGACTTCGCAGCCGAGAATGGGCTTGATGCCTTTGTCGCGCGCGGCCTGATAAAAATCAATCGCGCCGCAAAGCACGCCGTGGTCGGTGATCGCCAGCGCGGGAAATCTCAGCTCATGCGCCTTGTCCACCAGCCGATCCAATCGGCAAGCGCCATCGAGCAGCGAATACTCCGTGTGCAGATGAAGGTGGACAAAGTCCGCGTGCGACATGCGAAGAATCTAACGTCGGGAGTGAAGGAGGCGCAAGCGAAGAGGGCGGACAAGTTGTTAACATGCGCTTACGATGGACGCGTCGGCGACAAAAATTTCTGCAGGCGGCTCAGGACCTGGTCCGGTGAAATCGCGGCGAGGCAATGGCTGGCGCTCTTACAAACGTCCGCGCAGCCGTCGCAATTACACCGGGCGCCGAGGAGAACCTGGTGATTCGGACCGAGCGGGGCCCATTGGACGGGGGAAGTGGGGCCGAACAACGCGATCGTCGGCACGCCCACACCACTGGCGAAATGCAGCGGGCCGGTGTCGCCGGCAATGAAAACTTCCGCGCGCTTGAGCACGGCGAGAAACGTCGCGAGGGCAGGCGTCGGCGGCAGCACCGGTGCGTCCGGTGCGAGTTTCTTCAAGACGTCCGCCAGCGACTGTTCCCGCGCGCCTTTACCGGTGGTGAAGACGAGTCGAAGTCCGGCCGCAGCCGCCATTTGGTACAAACAAGCCCAGTGCGCGACCGGCCATTCCTTCTTCGGCTGCCCGGCGGCGAGGTGGCAAATGACTCTTCGCTCCGGCAGGAGTTGGGCGGCAAACGCGTCCAGAGCGGGGTCGGTGCGAATTTCGATTTCCAGCGAGCGCGGCGGCGTGATGCCCCAGGCCGACAGAGTGTGCAAGAGGCGGAGAGTTTCGTGCTGATCGAGCGGCGCGGGTGACACGCGATGCGTGTAACAGAAGCGACGCCCGATGAAGCCGCCGGGATGAATCGGTCCGAGCCGCTGTCGCGCGCCGCACAGCAGGCTCAAAATGGCTCCGCGATCGTTGCCGCCAAAGTCCACCGAGTGGTCGAAGCGTTCGCGGCGCAGTGCGCGGAGGATTGGCCACGTCGGTTTGAGCCGGGCGTGGCCGCGCCGGCGTGGCAACGCCCAGACACAAGTGAGCCACGGCAAATGCTGGAGAAGGGGCGCGACCTCCTCCGGCACGAGCGCGTGCAGCGAGCCGCCGGGCCAGCGCTCGCGAATCGCGCGCAGCGCTGGAATCATGAGGACAGCGTCGCCGAAATATTTGAACTGAATCGCCAGGATTTTCAAGGGCAGCCTGCATGCGCTGGTCAACGAGATTGTCACAAGAGATTTCCCATTGAACCACGGTGGTAGGGCGGGCTGTCCTCAGTCCGCCGCGGCGCGGTGGGGACACCGCGCCCTACCTTTCGAAACTGCTTTTGGCACCCACTCTAAAGATCGTTCCGCCGGCTTGCCTTTCACGCGTTTCAAGTCTGGAACTGGAGTGCGTAGAGTTTTTGGTAAACGCCGGCGCGTTTGATCAGCTCCGTGTGTTTGCCGGTTTCCACGATGCGTCCCTGGTCGAGCACGACGATGAGATCGGCTTTTTGCACAGTCGATAGCCGATGCGCGATGCAAATCGTGGTGCGGCCGATCATCAATTCCTCCAGGGCGGCTTGCACGGCGCGTTCCGATTCGGTGTCGAGCGCGCTGGTGGCTTCGTCCAGCACCAGAATCGGCGCGTTCTTCAAAATGGCCCGGGCAATGGCGATGCGCTGGCGCTGGCCGCCGGACAGCATCACACCTTTTTCACCGATGACCGTCTCGTAGCCATTCGGCTTTTCCAGGATGAACTCGTGGGCGAAGGCGTGTTTACCGGCTTCTTCGATTTCGCCATTGTTCGCGCCGGGGCGGCCGAGCGCGATGTTGTTGCGAACCGTATCG
>QHOP01000060.1 GCA_003219345.1 Verrucomicrobiota bacterium | reverse complement strand
GCGTTCATGGTCGGGTAACCAGATCATGAAAGCCTTGGTCAGGTTCGGAAAGCAGCCGGCCTCGCCCGCGCCGAAGAAAAATCGCGCGATGATCAGGGAAGCGAGATTCCAGACGTACCCGGTCGCGGCAGTGAAAACCGACCACAGGATCACGACGCGCAGCAATACTTTGCGCGGGCCGATCCGGTCGCCGAGCCAACCGCCGGGGATCTCGAAGAGTGCATACGCCCAGGCAAACGCGGAAAACGCCAAGCCCATCTGGCCCGCCGTGAGGCCGAGTTCCTCCTGCATGAAGGGCGCAGCCTGGGAAATGCACACCCGGTCCACATACGTGATCATCGCCAGCGTCACCGCGAAGCGCAGAACACCGTCTCGAACGTCATTACGCCTGGTCAAAGTGTCCATTGGGTCGTTTAAGTTCGGGCCGTGTCCTGATTTGGATTTGGTGGGTGCGCCGCTCCGCGGCGCACAACGGCGCAGCCGCACTCTATGTTCAGCGGCGTAGCGGCGGGCCTCTCGCCTGCCGTAGAGCCGGGCATCCTGCCCGGTGGAACAAGCTTTCCAATCGTCCGCCTGTTTGCGGATCAGCGAAAAGCCGGGCGTTCTTTCCGGGCGCACTCCTCATCAGGCGAGACGCACCACGTTACAACCAATGGCGGTGTCCGGATGTACTCCCTCACTTCCTAAACAGAAAGTCCTTCGAGTTCAGCAGTCCCCACAAGATGTCCTCCAATTCCGCCCGACGCTCTTTCGCGCCGTCGAGGCCGGGCGAAAGATTGCCCAACTCCGCCGGTGTCGGCGCACGCGTGAGGGTCCCCCAGAAAAGTTCTTCCAGGACCTCCCGGTTGGACTTGCCGCTGGCGAGGAGCTGGCTGGCGCGGTTCTCCTTTTCAGACAACAATTCGTTCACGGTCGGCCCGCTGATCATCTGGAAGGCCTGGGCCATGTTGCATTCGCACGACCGCTCGGTGTCGGTCGTCAAGAGCCGCGGCGGCTTGCCGAAGAGTTCAAGAAACTGGTCCCACTGGTTCGCGCGGCGCTTGCCCTTGCTCTCCGGCCGCACTCCGGGCAACTGCGCCGCCCGCAGGCCCACTGGATAGCCCGCGAATTTCAACGGCACGCCCGTCACCTGGCTCTGGCAATCGAGCAGTTGCTCCGCGCCCAGGCGGCGCACCAACACGCGCGAGAAATTGACTTCGTCGCCGGCGTTGGTGTCGTTCGGCTCCGAAGCCAACTGGTACGTGCGCGAGTTCATGATGAGCCGAATCAGGTAGCGCACGTCGAATTGATGTTTCACGAAATCCTCCGCCAACGCGTCGAGTAGCGCAGGATGCGACGCCGGATTGGTGGCGCGAAAGTCATCGGGGGGGTCCACCAGGCCGCGGCCCATCAGTTGATACCAGATTCGGTTGACCTGGACGCGGGCGAACAACGCGTTGGTTGGACTCGTGAGCCAGTTGGCGAGGGCTTCGAGTTCATCCGAAGGAAACCCACCCCTCTCCCCTCCCGGGAGGGGAACTTCGTGCGGCTGCGCGTGTCCCTGCTCCCCTCCTTGGGAGGGGTTGGGGGTGGGTTCACTGAGTTTCCGTGCGTCATCCGTCATGCGTGATCCCTGAAGCGACAGCGGATCGCCCAGGAAACGCGGCTGCGCCTCCTTGCCCGTGCGCAGATTTTTCACTGAACCCTGGCGCGCGACGAAGACGATCTGCTCACCGTTCCATTCGTGTTCGTCGCTGCTGATTTCACGTTTGTTCTCGATGACCTTGTATTTCACGCGCGCAAAGAGATCGGCCCAGTCGTAGTAATCGTCCTGCGTCCAGCGGTCGAAAGGATGATTGTGGCACTCGGCGCATTGCAAGCGCGTGCCGAGGAACACCTGCGCCGCAGCTTTAGCGCGCGTGGCGGGATCGCGGTTTGGACGGTAAAAGTTCGCCGCCGGACTGCTGTAAGTGCTGCCGCGGGCAGTGATGAGTTGGCGAACGAATTCGTCCAGCGGCTTGTTTTCGGCAATGCTTTGGCGAATCCAATGGTGGAAGTTCTGCACGCCTTTCTGGTCGAGCGAATGGGCTTCGACGCGCAGCAGGTCCGCCCATTTCAATGCCCAGAAATCCGCAAACTCCGGGCGTTCCAGCAATTGATCGATGAGCTGCGCGCGCTTTTGTAGCCGCCGACGTAAGGAGGCGATGGCCAATTTCGGATTTCGGATTTCGGATTTCGGACTTTGAAAAATGGGCGTCCTAACGTCGGCGGCCGCGGCCTCATCGTTCACAAACGCGCGCGCCTCCTCCGCCGTCGGCAGGATGCCGAGCAAATCGAGATACGCCCGCCGCACAAACACTGCATCGGAGCAGAGTTCAGAGGGATTCATGCGCAGCGTGCGCAGCTTGGCGAAGATCTGGTCGTCGATGTAGTTGTTGACCGGCGGGTTCTTCCAAACAAAGCCAGGCCGCGCCGGCACGAAGGCCAATCGCACCGGTTCCTGGCAGTGCAAGTAGCGCACCAACACCGTGGTTTCCCCTGCGCCCTGGCCTTGCACCAGTCCGTCATGCGACACCCTGGCCAGACTATTCGCCGGTTCATACACCGCGAGCGAGGTCATGTCGCGCGTGGCGCCATCCGTGAAACGCGCCTGCACCTGCAACTGCACTTCGGTCGCCGGCTCGATCAATACTTTTTCCTGCGGCGTAACGAATATGCGCTCCAGTTTTGGCGCGGAAGCCAGGTCGTTTGGCATCCCTTGAGCGATCCACCGGCTGAGGATTTCGTATTCCTCAGAATCCTTTTTGAAACGCAAGCCGCCTTCGTGCGCGACCTGCGCGGTTGGTTTCAGCAGCATCAAACTCAGCTCCGCGTCCAATGCGTCGATGCGGCGAGCGAACAAATCGCGCGTCAAAGTGAGGTAATCAACGTCCGGGTCCTGGCCGCGCAAGGAGAGCTTGAAGCCGCCCTTGCCGTTCTTGTTTCCATGACACGTGCCTGCGCTGCAACCGGCCTTGGACAGCACCGCCATCACGTCATTGCGAAACGACACTGTGGGAAATGCGGATCGCGGAGTGTGGAGTGCGGAGTCTGCCCCGGCGACGCTAGCCGTCAGGAGGAACGGTAACACGCAAGCGGCAAACGTTCGCGCGAGGATGTCACAGCCAGACAATTCCATAAACATCAGGGTGCTGAATTCGCGTTGACATTAGCCTGAACCGCCGCCGCTTGCCAATTTCAAGTTTAGCCGGCCGGCTGTGAAATCACGGGTGCGACTACTCGGACCGCAACGCTCCTTCGGAGCACGTTTCAACGGACGGCGTATCAGGTTTATTCTTGACGCTCCGGCCACGCAGCGTTGCTAATGGCGTGCGCCCTATGTGACAAGCTTTTGTTGGCGAGCGGCATCTTGTGTCATCGATGAACTTTCGCCTCGTTCGGACCACAACCCGGCTGCTGGCCGTTGCGACGAGTCTTTCGTGCGCGGAGGACCTTGAGCGGTCCAACTCCCGCCAACCGAAAAGCGAATCGGATCTTCGCTTCTGGCTCGAGAACATGGTTTGGTATCATCGCTTCAACACCGCGGAGATCAAGGCGGCGACCGGCCTGAGCGACGACGAAATCAACGCGGCCTTGGCGAGGTTCAAGATCGGGAAAAGCAACAAGCCGATGCGGGCGGCGAACGCGCCGTTGCTCGTCCTGCCGTATCCGGGCGGACGGCATCCGCGCATTGGTTTCCTGGAAGGCGCGGTCAATCCGCAACGCGAAACCAAGCTCAGCGTGTTCACGCCTTGGGATGAGGAGAGCTACGTGGTTATCGATGTGCCGGAGGCGATCTGGTCGAACCTCGGCTTGACTTATCTGGCCCACACGCACGTTCCCACGATCTGGACTCAACAGAATATTGAGTTGGAAAGACTGGAATGGAATCGTCGCGCCGACGGCACGTTTGAAGTTGAGCGCAGGTTGCCCAACGGGATTGTTTTTGGCGCGAAAGTTATGCCGGCGACCAATGCGGTGCGGATGGAACTCTGGTTGACGAATGGCTCGAAGGAAACCCTGCGCGATTTGCGCGTGCAGAATTGCATCATGCTCAAAGGCGCCAGGGGTTTTGAGCAGCAAACGAACGACAACAAAGTTTTTTCCAATCCTTACGCGGCTTGCCGCTCCGTTGATGGCAAACGCTGGATTATCGCGGCGTGGGCACCGTGTCATCGCGTGTGGGCGAATGCTCCGGTGCCGTGTCTGCATTCGGATCCCAAATTCCCGGACTGCGCGCCCGGCGAGACCAAACGCCTTCGCGGTTGGCTTTCTTTCTACGAAGGGACGGACGTTGAGGCCGAATTCCGCCGCATTGAGAAGGCCGGTTGGCGCGGACCGTAGCAGCCGACATAAGGAGGCTCACTTTTCAAACGCGGAGTGCGGAGTGCGGAACGCGGAATTGAGTCAGAGCCTCCTCACGTCGTCTGCTGCGAGGTTCAGGGGGAGGGAGGTTCTTGGAGATTAGGAGTAAGATTACGATTAAGAGTGGGAGGAAACCGTTCCGGCTTAATTCAACGGCAGTGGGGCGAGGGAGACGCCACGACCGCTCCCCAAAGTCTTCAGAGTCCTCAGACGTTTGCAGGCTCCGGATGCACCCACGGCGCGCGGTACGACCGGCGCAAAAGGCGGTTGGCCTCTTCATCGCCAATCACCTGCCCCTTTGCCGGGTCCCAGTTCAGGCTCCGGCCGAGTCGCATCGAGAGATTGGCCAGGATGCATGAAGTCGTGGAGATGTAGCCTTGTTCGATGTCGGCGACCGGACGGCTGCGCGAGGCAATCGCTTTGAGGAAATCCTTCATGTGCCAGCGAATCGCCGAGGCGCAGTGCTTCTCCAGGTCTTTCTCCGTCTGATCTTCGGGGTATTTATCGTATTCGTACAGCGGCTCGCCGTGGGCGGCGGGTTTGCTCGCGCCCGGCGGAATGAAATCGTAGCTGAACACACTGGCCTTCAAAGTGCCCTTATCCCCATAGAACGTCGCGCTCCAGGGATACTTGTCGTCCACCGCCTCACCCCACGTACGGTGGTTCCAGACGACTTGCAGCTCGCCGAAATCGAACGTGGCAGTCTGCGTGTCGGTGATGTTCGCCTTGCTCGCCTTGTCCACCAGTATGCCGCCGGATGACGAGACCTTTTTCGGCCAGCCGAGGTCCATCATCCAGCGAACCATGTCGAGCATGTGGATGCACATGTCGCCGACGATGCCATTGCCGTATTCCATGAACGCCCGCCAACTGCGCGGGTGCGTCCATTCGCAGTACGGCCGCATCGGCGCCGGGCCGGTCCACATTTCGTAATCGAGGTAATCGGGCGGATTTTTGTCCGGCGGATTGCCTTTGGCGCGCATGTGCCAGTAACAGCAAATCTCCACGTGACCGATCTGGCCGAGTTTGCCTTCTTTGATGATCGTATCGCGCGCTTCGATGAGATGCGGTGTGCTCCGGCGTTGGGTGTTGACTTGCACGACGCGTTGGTGCTTGCGGGCGGCCGCGAGCATTGCCTGGCCTTCCACGATGTCCACGCTGATGGGTTTCTGGACCCACACGTCAATGCCCGCCTGGCAAGCCTCGATCATCGGCAGGGCGTGCCAGTGATCGGGCGTCTCGATCAGCACAAGGTCGAGGTCTTTCTCTTTCAGCATGTCGTGGTAGTCACCGTGGGTGCGCGGCTTCTTTTTCGAGACCTGGCGCGTGGCGACCATGTCCGCGGCCTCCGCGAGCATTCGTTTATCCACGTCGCAAAGCGACACCACCTCGACGGGCGCAACCTGAATCAAGCGAAACAGGTCACATTTGCCATACCAGCCGCAGCCGATGAGGCCGACGCGCTTTTTCATGTCGCCAAAGTCGGCGGCGTAATGGGGGAGAGCTGACAGGGCCAGCGCAGCAGTGGCGCCGGTTTGAAGAAATTTTCGACGGTTCATGGGGACCCTTTTAGCCATACTCGGCGGCAAACACAAGACATCATCATTTTTCTGCAACCCACGGGTCCGGTTCCGGGTATTGGCAGATGAATGGGACATCGGAAAACAGAAACCATTAACGCCCGGAATCATTATGAAACACCCTATCCGTTACGCTCTGACGCTCGCCGCCTTCGTTGGCGTCGGTATCCATGCCGAAAACACGCCTCCCGGCTATGTTGACTTCGGCAAGTTCTCTCCGCCGGCCTCTGGCGGGGAATTCGTCGAAGTCCACATCACCAGCAACCTGATCTCCATGGTCGCGCGCCTCGCGGAGAAGAACGAGCCGGAAATTGCGGAGCTCCTCCGCGGTCTCCACCGCGTTCGGGTCAACGTCATCGGGCTGGACGACGGCAATCGCGCCGAGATGGAAGCGCGCGTGAAGAAGATCCGCAGCGACCTGGATGCTCAGGGTTGGGAACGCATCGTGACCGCGCAGAAAAAGGACGAAGACGTAGGCGTTTACCTCAAGACCCGCGGCGAGGAAGCTGTGGAGGGCGTGGTCGTCACCGTCATCGAAAGCAACCGTGAAGCCGTGTTCATTAACATCGTCGGCAATATCAAAGCGGAGAAGATCGCTGTCATCGGGGAACGATTCAACATCGAGCCGCTTAAAAAGATCGGGCAGGCGGTCGAGAAGAAATGAGGCTGTAACAAGGATGGCAACCACAGGCCCAACGCTCATGGAAAAGGATGATCCCTATGGCAACGTCTGAGAATCTCCGCGCGAACACCGAGGGGAGCAAGTCGTTCACGGCCCGAGATTGTCACGCTCGGCTCGAAACACGGTTATGTTGCAGCCGCGGATATGAGGCGGACTCCGACTCGAACCGGAAGATCCGCCTCCTCACGTCGGCGGCTACGAACGCCAGCGAGACATGCGCGCGGTTGAGATTGGGAATCGCGTTTGTGTTGGCCCTGCTTTCCGTTGGGCTGACCGGGTGTTTCAAAGTCAGCTCTGATGTCGGAGCCTTGCGGGACAGCGTGATGAAATCCGCGGCTGCCCAATGGGACGAGAAAATCGAAATTGGCGTCGGCCCGATCACCTTGTACCTCGCCCGTGCTGGCCTCGCTTTCGTCGATCTCGAGCCCGAAGCGCGTACTGCTTTGCACGCCGTTCGTGGGGCCGAAGTGGGCGTTTACAAACTGCGCGAAGGCCACAAGGAACTCAAACGCGCCGTCATTCTATCCGCGGTTGACAAGGCCATGGCCAGCCGCGGCTGGGATCGCATGGTTGCCGTGATAAACGAGCGCGAGTTCGTCGCCATCTATGTGCGCAACGACGCCCGGTCCACGCGGAATGTAAGAGCCTGTCTCCTCACGCTAAACGGCGAGGGAATGGTCGTGGCCTCCGCCCGAAGCAATCTCGAACCACTCATGGAAATGGCCTTCAAACGGGCAGAATGGCGCACCGAAGGTCGGATACCGATTCACTTTTAGTTCCCTTACGAATCTGTTCAATGGGCGGGGCCACGCGGCTGAGCGGCGTTGGGTTAAGGGCGCGCGACAAGCCTTCGTGTCGATCTCCCTGACCTGATCCTCGGCGGGGCGCCTATGCCTCATACTCCTGGTGTTTGACGATCCCCGGCTTGGGGATCGGATACCTCCCATCGGTGTCGGCCCGGAGCGGCGGCGATGAATCCATGGTGAACTTGTCCACACCTGGCGCGAACTCGTGCTCGCAGTTCAGCATTTCCTCGAAGGTGATCTCCTGGCCGGTGTGCGCGGCCATGCGGCCCATGGAAGTCACCAGACTGGCTTCCACACCCCGCTTGACCTCATTATAGGGTTTGTCATTGCGGATCGCGTCGAGCAGATCGTTCCATTCGTTTAGATATGGATCCTGCTGGTCCGGGTCGACTTTGGATGTCCAAAGCAGGTTTTGGCGATCCGGGTTCTGGCCCTTGTGAGTACTGGAGGGCAACCCACAGTCGTTGGCCTTCGAGACGATGGCCATGCCTTTGCTGCCCTGCGCGAAGCTGTAGTATCTGGGCTCACAACCCACGATGCAGCGCCCGTCCATGATGAACTTGGCGCCGTCGGCGAAGGTGTATTCCACGGAGTAGTTGTCGAAGTTCTGGTCCACGTGATCGCCGCGATAATGGCGGCCACCCAGCGCCTGGGCCTTGACCGGCCAGGCGTTCTTCATCCAGCAAAGATGATCGATGTGGTGGATGTAAAAGTCGCTGAAGCACCCGCCGCTGGCCCAGAGGAAGCTGTGGAAGTGCTGAATCTGCCAGAGCAATTCACTCGGTTTGCCGGGCCATTTTTCCGAGAACGCCGATCCGACCGGTCCATGCATCCGGTAGCCGCGCAGCAGAATGAGGTCGCCGATCTCGCCATCCTGGATGCGCTGTTGCAGTTCCTGGAGCGCCCGGCTGTGGCGGGACATCAATCCCACTCCTACTTTCAGGTTCTTCGCTGTCGCCTCCTCGGAGAGCGCGAGCATCCGGCGGGAGGTCGGACCATCCGCCGTCAGCGGCTTTTCCATGAAGACGTTGAGCCCCTTTTGAATGGCGTAAGTAAAATGGACCCAGCGAAACGCCAGCGGCGTGGTAAAGATCGCAATGTCGCCGGGTTTCAGGCAGTCCATCGCCTTCTTGTAAGCGTCGAACCCGATGAACTTGCGGTCTTCGGGCACATCCACCAGCTCGGGGTGTTGCCGTTTCAAAGCGTCGTAACTGCTCTTGAGCCGGTGATCGAAAACGTCGGCCATGGCCACGAGTTTGGTCGGGCCGTTTTGGACCGACAAAGCGTTATCGGCGGCGCCACCGCCGCGGCCACCGCAGCCAATCAGGGCGACTTGGATGGTGTTGTTCTCCGCCGCGTGAACGTGTGGAATGGCCACTCCCGCCAAGGCCGAAGCCGCGGCGATTTTGCCTGTGCTTTTGATAAATTCGCGACGTGAAGTGAGGTTGGTTGGGCTTTGGTTCATAGGATACATCTTCTGGACGTAAACCTCCGCCTGTCAATTCGAGAAATCCACCCCACGCACAACCGCGCGCAGCTCGGCGCCCTCACCAAGCTGATGTGCGCATGTATTCCCCTCACCTGGCCTGAAGGCCACCCTCTCCCCATCGGATGGGGAGGGGAACAGAGTGAGGGGTCTTCGAAAATCTTGCCGACCGGGCTCGATAGCGCCCCGCACAACCCGTTTTATCCGGCGAAGCATCCCGGCAATACGTTAATGATGATTGCGAAATCCAATTTGTTAATGTCCTCCGGGCAGATTGTCCGTTTTACCGTGTCGATGTTCACCGCGTTTCTTTGTCTTGGGACCGCCTTCGGGCAGCCATTTACAGTCCAGGGGCCAGGCGTCAACGCGAGCGACTTTCGGATCACGACGTTCGCCAGCGGCCTGGATTTCCCGTTGGGCATGGCGAAACTCTCGGATGGTTCGCTCCTGGTGGCCATCAGTCAGGGCGCAAATTTTTTCAGTTCGACCGGAAGCCTGGTCCGACTCGTGGACACGAACCAGGACGGCATTGCGGATGGTCCGGGAACGGTGCTTTACAGCGGCCTGCCGGGAAGCCAGACCGCTGTTCGCGTGGGAGGCAATCTCGTTTTCGTGACCAGCCAGACCAAGCCGATCACCGTGCTGCGAGCCGGCGCCTCCCCTTCTGATCCTCTCACGCTCGTGGGGCGGATCATCATCAACTATCCCGGTTCGTGGTATCATCCGAACTCGGCGCTGAGCATTCGTCAGACTCCGGGGCAGACCAACAGTTACGACCTGCTCTTCCAAGTGGGTTCGGAGACCAATTTCGCCGTGACGACCCGCAGCGCCACTCTCTCCAACGCCAACATCCCCGGCGCGAGCGGGACCTTGCCGGGCGACTCCGCTTACCTGCTCACCGTCACGGACCACGGCACCAACGTGACCGCGGCCAACCTGACGCACCTCGCCAACGGCCTGCGCAATCCTGCCGGTTACGCTTTTCACCCTGCCACCGGCGATTAGTATTTTCAGGATAACGGCATTGACGGCCTGGTGGACCCCAATGAACCGTTGAGCGCGGATGAACTGAATTTCATTGCCAGAACCAACATCGGTGGATTGACGGAGTATTTTGGTTTCCCGAACAACTACACCGAGTATCGCACCGGGAGGATCGTCGGCGGCGCCGGCATTCAACCGTTGATCGCCTTCCAGCCCTTGCCCGACCCATTCACCGGGCATGAAAGCGAAGGCGCCAATGACATGGTCTTTGCGCCACCGGGTTTTCCG
>QHOP01000059.1 GCA_003219345.1 Verrucomicrobiota bacterium | reverse complement strand
CTCCGTCCCCGTCGATATCGGCTAAAACCGCGCCGGTGGAATATTGCCCCGCACACGCCACGCCGGCGCTGGCGGTGATGTCCTCGAATTTCCATTGGCCGAGGTTGCGGTAAAGCGCGTTGGGGTTGTCCAGCCCGCAAAAATACAGGTCCACTCGTCCGTCGCCGTCCACGTCGCCCGCTGCAACGCCCGAACCGCTGAGCAGATTCCGATTCGTCAGCGAATGTTCATCGTCGAGGAGGTTTGCAAACAAAATTCCGGTGACCGACCCCTTGAGCAACGTGAACCCGGTTCTGCCGGCTTTGGGCACGGGCAATTCGCTCCAGCGATAGCCTGGCGCTGTTTGCCAACTCAAACCGGCTCCTTCGGCAAGGAGTGTCAGCCCCACGAAAAGAAAAGACAGGAAGGCCAGGCGGCGCGGTGCTTTCGCCAAAGAGCGAAGCCCGGACAGAAAACGATTCATTGGCGAAGCACTTTTACTTTCCCGTCAATATCAACTTCAATCTCGCGCGCGTCGACGGGGACATCCCCGGTCGTCGTCTTGCCGCCCGGCCAGCGAATCCAGATTTGCGTCACCGGTTCGGACGCTGCCAATACCTGCACCGCGCTGTCCTGAGACCAGTACCCGCCACCCGAGTGGACTTCCCGGGCCGGGCCGATCCGCCGTCCCTGCTTCAATCGCATGACCGAGCCGACGCCGTTCGGGTTGCCCGGCGGCCCTTTCAACCGCACGCGGAGTCCCGGCTTGGCGCCTTCGTTGTGATACAGTTTTGTCTCCTGACTGTTCTGTGTCACGACCAAATCGACGCGTCCATCCGCGTCGTAGTCGCAGAGCGCCGCGCCGCGCTGTTCGCCGTAAATTCTTACCCCGCTCTCCTGACCGGGGACCGCTTGGAAATCCCCGTGCCCGTTGCCGTGCAGCCAAAGGCCGCGTCCCGCGTCGTAGCGCGAGGTCTCCACTTCCACATCAAAAAAATTCTGGCTCAAAAAGACGTCTTCATCGCCGTCGCCGTCGTAATCGCCCACACAAACGGCAAAGGCCGGCGCGAACTGCGCCTCCACCGGCAATGGCCTGGCTTCAAAGCGCCCGCCGCGATTCAAAAAAACCATCGAGTCGAGCGTGTTGGCTTTCAATTCGGCCGCGCGGATCGCCTCGTCGCCCAGAATTTCCTGCACACTCGCGCGGCCATACGCGCGGCACGTTTGAAATTTTTCCTGCACAAACGGCAACGCCATGGTCATCGCCTTCAAGTCGCGCCAGGGAACAATTTTTTTTAGATCGGGATCGAAGCTGGCCTCCACGACTTCCGCCGTCCCGTCCCGGCGGAAGTCACCATAAAAGATGCGTGTCGGTTGTTCCAAATACCATTGATATTTTGTGTTTCGCCCCCAATTGCCTGCGATGATGTCCATCTTTCCATCCCCGTCAAAATCACCCGCAGTGACGCCATTCCACCAGCCGTAATATTTTGCGAGTCCCCATTCCTCTGTCGCTTCGGTCAATCGGCCACTGTGGTTTCGGAAGACCCTCACCGGCCCCCATTCGCAGGCCAGAATCAACTCCGGCAGGCCATCGCCGTCCAGGTCGCTCCAAACCGCGCCGCTGACCAGGCCGACTCGCGCCAGTCGTTTTGTGTTTTCCGCGTCCAACTCCCATCGACCGCCCGCGTCGCGAAAGAACATCGAAGAGGCGGCCTCCGGATAGCGTCCCGGAATGACGCGCCCCCCCACAAACAAACATAGATGTCCGTCCCCGTGGAAATCCCCTAAAGCGAGCGGCCCGGTGCTGCTCATCTGGCCCGGCAGACTGTCGTCAACGACTTTACCGCTCAAATCGAATTGCCGTACGCTCGGGCCGACGGCCAGACCATCCTCGTAATTCGCCGAGCCGACCAGCAGAACGGTTCTGCCGTCCTTCACCCACGCGACGATACCCGTCTGGTCACGCGCGACCGGCTGCGCGAACTCCGGGACATCCGCGGCTTTGAAGCCGCCTTTGCCGTCGTTCAGAAAAATACTTAACCGTCCGCCCCGTCCGCTGCCGACGATCAAGTCTTCCCATCCGTCACCGTTGACATCGCACCATGCGACGCCGGGGCCGAGTTGACTGAGGCGCCGCGGCAACAGGCGCTGGCGTGCAAAATCATCGAACGTTTCGTCGTGATGTCGATGGTCAATCCGTTCGCTGACTTCCCGGAAAAACGGCCTGGTTTCGGGTTTCAACGGTTCTTGATACGGCTGCGCTCCCGCTTCATCAATTTCATAGACTCGATTCGCACGGACGCCGTTGACCACGCTGCGGTTGCCGCTTCGCCAGCGCACCTCAATCCGCATCTCATGGGTCAAGCTCCCGGCGGCGAACACTCGCATCGTGTCATCGCACGAAAGATAGCGTCCCCCGCAGATCATCTCCTGGCTCTGCACCGGCACCGCCCCGGCATAAAGCCAGATTTTCGCCCCGATGCCTCGCGTGTTGGGCGGCCGGCCTTTGAGGCGCACGGCCACTCGGGGCGCAGCCGTTTCATTGCGATAAATTCCTGCCGCTTGATTCAGGTTGTTGACAACGACGTCCAGATCACCGTCGTTGTCCAGGTCGGCCAGCGCCATGCCGTGCGAAACGCCGATGGTGTTGAATCCCCAGGGCGCGCTCATCTCCGCGAAGCTCAGATCGTGCTGATTGCGAAAGACCAGTTTTCCCGTGTCCAGGCGCGGAAATCTGCGCAAATTTTTTATCCGGTTTTCCAGCGTGTCCGGCTCCCTGAGTTTTGAAAGCTCCCGCAGCGTGTCGGTGTCCTGCACATCATAGTGATGTCCCGTCGTCAACAGCAAATCCTCATAGCCATCCAGGTCCACATCCAGGAAAATCGCGCTCCAGGTCCAGTCGCTGAATGCCACGCCACTGAGCTGAGCAATCTCCGCATACGTGCCATCGCCGCGGTTCAATTGCAGGGTGTTCCGCGTGACTTCCGGACGAAAGATTGGATCGGTCATGGGCAGGTTCCACTCCTTGTGAATCAGATTTTCGCGGTGCCTCTGTCGCGTCTGATGATCGCGGTTCAGCATCTCCGCGACAAAGAAATCATCGTAACCGTCGCGATCTATGTCCGCGAAATCAACCGCCATGGAGGACAGGCTCTGGTTGCGCACCGCCGGCCGTGGAATGGCGCGAAACCGCCGGGCGCTGTCGTTGATCCAGATGCGGTCGGGCCAGTAAAAGAAATCGTTGCACACGTAAATGTCCGGCAGGCCGTCGCCGTTGATGTCGCGGAACATCACGCTCAGGCCCCAGTCGGTCGGCGGCGCTGACAGGGGTTTGCCGTCTTCGTCTAAAAAGCTTCCCGCTGTCCAGGACACCGGCGCAAAACGGCCTTTGCCGTCGTTGAGATACAAAAAGTCCCGCTCGCCTTTTTCGATCACTTCCACGGCCCCGTTCTGCGGCGTCAACGCGATGAACCGGTTCGCCGGCGTGATCGCTACTTTGCCATCCGCCATTTTCGCTTCGATTTTGAGACCCGGAATATCCTTGTGCGTGTCGGTCCGATAGTTCGTCACGTATAAATCCAGGTCCCCATCGCCATCGACATCGGCCAAGGCCATGGAGGTGCTGCCGAACTTTCGAACCAGCCGTGCGTCCTGCATCTCCGTAAAATGCCCGCGCCCATCATTCAGGAAAGCACGCGTGCCGCCGCCGATGCAGTTGACCATCAGATCCAAAACACCGTCCCCGTCAATGTCCGCAAACGCTGCGCCGGTTGAGAATTGCCCGTCGCAAGCGACCCCGGCAGCTTGCGTGATGTCGTCAAATTTCCCGTTGCCAAGATTGCGATAGAGCACATTCGGCCCCTCCAGACGACAGAAGTAGATGTCGCACCAGCCATCGCCGTCCACATCGCCCAACGCAACGCCAGAACCGTTTTGCAGAACGCGATTTTGCGCTGCCCGCGCGTCGGAGAGTTGATTGGTAAAAAAAATTCCGGTCGCCGCCGGAGACAGGAGCGTAAATCCGATTTTCCCTTCCGCCGGCACCGGCAATTCGCTCCAGCGATAGCCGTGGACAGAGTGCCACTTCAACTCATCGCCTGTTGCTGTCAGGGCGGTCAAAACCAGCCAAAGCAGGAACGCACCGCGCAGCCAGCCTGGCTTCCAATCCTCGGCGGGAGCATTTGTTCTGATCGGACTCACTGAAGTTCGTTTCAAGTTCTACCTGCCGATGCCACTGCGCCGCAGGACGTCACTCGGCCGAAAGCGTCCACCCCATGCCGGAGGACGCCGTGATCAGACACCGGTTTGGATCAGCGGATGACCTCCACTTTTCCGGCCGCATCGACAGAAATGTTCTTCGATCCCGCAGGAACCTCCGACAGGCTGGTTTTTCCTCCGGGCCACCGGACCTGGATTTGCGTCGGCGGCTCAGGCGTCCCCAGCACCTGCACCGCGCTGTCCTGCGACCAGTATCCGCTGCCGGCATGGACCTCTCGCGCCGGGCCGAAGTGATCTCTGAATTTCAGGCGTACCTGCGCCCCGACTGCCTGTGGATTGCCCGCCGAGCCTTTCAACCGCACCAACAATCCCGGTTGGGCTCCCACATTGTGATATAACTTCGTCTCCGCCCCGTTCTGCGTCACCACCAGGTCAATACGCCCATCTCCATCGTAGTCGCAGAGCGCCGCGCCTCGTTGCTCCCCATACACCATCACTCCGCTCTCCTGCCCAGCCACCGCTGCCAAATTGCCTTTCCCGTCCCCCTTCAGCCACAAGCCCCTTCCCGCATCACACCGGGAAGTCTCCGGGTTCATCGGGAAAAAATTCTGACTCAGAAACAGGTCCTCTTTCCCGTCCCCATCATAGTCCCCCACGCACACCGCGAAGGCCGGCGCTAACTGCGCCTCCAGCGGCAACGCCCGCGCTTCAAAGTGATCGCCCCGGTTCAAAAAGGCCATGCTCTCCAATGTGTTCGCTTCCACGACCTTCATCTGCTTGAGCTTGTCCCCGTAAATCTCTTTGAGGCTCGCCTTGCCGTAGGCTTCGTACGTGCTGAATTTCTCCCTCAAAAACGGCAGCGCCGTGCCCGCCGCACGCCAGCGCCGCTCCGGCACCTCCGTTTTCATCCCCGCGTCATAATAGGCCTCGATCACGTCCACCGTCCCGTTGCCGTCCAGGTCACCGTAATAAATCTTCCGCGGATGTTCCGGGCTTGTTCGATACTTGCTGTTCAGACCCCAGTTGCTCGCGATAATGTCCAGCCGCCCGTCTCCGTCCATGTCTCCCGTGGTAACGCCGTTCCACCAGCCCGTGTAACGGCTCAGCCCCCATTGTTCGGTCATTTCCTTCAACTTTCCACCCTCATTGTGAAATACTCGCACTGGCCCCCATTCACACGCCAATACCAGGTCCGGCTGTCCGTCATTGTCCAGATCGCTAAAAACCGCGCCGCTGGTCAATCCCACCTTCTCCAACCGCTGATCCAGCATCAGGCGGCCCCCTTGGTTCTTCAACAACAGTGAATCCGTCGCCTCCGGATACCGACCGGCCACCACGCGTCCGCCCACAAACAAGTCCAAGTCGCCGTCTCCATCCACGTCCGCCAGAGCGAGCGGCCCCGCGCTGAACCGTTGCCCCAGCACACTCTCCCCGCTCACCTTCCGTTTCGCTTCATAAATCCGCACGCACCCGCCGTTGGTGAGCCCGTCCTCGTAGTTCGCCGAACCAGCCAACAAACCAAACTCTGTCCCCAACACCGTCGTCTGATCCCTCGTCACCACCCGCTCAAAGGGCACCCCGTTCCACCGCTGAAAACCACCGTGCCCGTCATTGCGATACACGGCCAACTGTCCCCCACGCCCGCTGCCGATGATCAGGTCCTCCCACCCGTCTCCATCAACGTCATACCACCCCACTCCCGGCCCCAACTGGCTCAGCTTCCTGGGCAACAACGGCTGCCGTTCAAAATCATCATACTCCTCTTCATGATGGCTGTGTTGCAGCCGTTGGCTGACGTCTTCAAACACCGGCCGAGGTTCGAGGTTCGAGGTTCGCGGTTCGCGGTTCGCGGTTGCCTGGGCTTCGTCAATCTCGTAAATCCGATTCGCTCTCACCCCATTGACCACACTCCGCTTCCCGTTGCGCCACCTCACTTCAATGCGCATCGCATTGGTCAGACTCCCGGCGGCAAACACCCGCATCGGATCATCACCGCTCAAGTATCTGCCCCCGCAGATCATCTCCTGGCTCTGCATCGGAACCGCCCCGCCGTAGAGCCAAATCCTGGCCCCGATACCCTGCGTGTTGGGCGCCTGACCCTTCAGCCGCACCGCCACACGCGGCGCCGCGGTCTCATTCCGATACACCCCGGCCACCGCGTTGAAATTATTCACCACGACATCCAGGTCCCCATCCCCGTCCAGGTCCGCCAACGCCATTCCTCGGGAGTTGCCCGAGGTGTTAAAGCCCCACGCGGCGCCCATTTCTTCAAAGGTCAAGTTGCCGCGATTGCGAAAGGCCACCTTGGGAGTCTCCAGACGGGGAAAGAGTTCCCAGATAAGCAGAATATCCGCTCGCGAAAGTGTTCTGCCCGCCTGCGCAGACTCGAGCCGGTCGAGCATATCGCCGTTTTGGAAGTCGCGTAGTTGGCCGTTCGCCACCAGAATGTCCTCGAAACCATCCAGATCGACATCGAGGAAGATCGGCGTCCAGGACCACTCGGAAGCCTCGACACCGGCATAGAAAGCCACTTCCGTGAAGGTGCCGTCACCGCGACCGATCTGCAGAGTGTTGCGTTCGACTTGCGGCCGGTTATCGAAGAGACCGACTGGTGACAGAATCGGACCGGACTCACCCACCTGCACCTGCCGCTTCTGATGAACGCGACTTAACATGTCCACGACCAGAAAATCAACTAGCCCGTCACGATTCACGTCGGCAAAGTCCACCCCCATCGAGAACGTGCTCGTATTGCGCAGTGCCAGTCTGGGTAAGGCGCGGAATTTTCCTTTGCCATCGTTGATCCAGATACGGTCCGGCGTAAACAAATCATTGCAAACGTAAATGTCCGGGGCGCCATCCCCGTTCAAATCGTGAAACTGGACCGCGAGTCCCCAGTCGCCCGGCGGCTCCGTTAAGCGTTTTCCGTCTTCATCCACAAAAAAGTCGCTGTTGGTGAAGGAAAGCGGCGTAAAGTGTCCCTTCCCATCGTTGAGATAGAGAACGTCCGCCTCGCCGAATTCAAGAATCTTACCGTGCGGCCCGACGTCAAATCGCCCTGCGTATTCCGGACTGCTGGCCGGCTTGCCATTCACTTTGACCAGGACCGGTTTTCCATCGACGATGTTGATCGAGAATTTTGTGCCCACCTCCTCGCGGATGGTTGAAGACCGGTAATTGGACACATACAAATACAGGTCTCCATCACCCTCCACGTCCGCCAACGCCATGGACATGCCGGCTGTCCTTGAGGCGACGCCGGCCTGCGCGGTGGTTTCTTTGAAATGACCCTTGCCGTCGTTCACGAAAACCCGGGTGCCGCCTCCCATCGAATTGACCAGCAGGTCCAGATCGCCGTCTCCGTCAATGTCGGCGAAGACAGCGCCTGTCGAATTCTGGCCTCCGCAACCGACCCCGGCGGAATCGGTGATATCCTCGAATTTCCAATTGCCGAGATTGCGGAAGAGTTTGTTGTTGTTGCCGTCGAGACGGCATAGATAGACATCACACCGGCCGTCGCCGTCCGCGTCCCCCAGCGCAACCCCCGAACCGTTCAACAGATTCTGGTTGGTGACTGATCGTTCATCGGTAATAAAGTTGGTAAAGGTAATCCCGGTGGTTTCCGGCAGCAGGAATGTGAAACCGGTCTTGCCGATTTGGGGCACCGGCAATTCGCTCCAACGATAGCCTGGTCCGGTTTGCCAATTCAACCCGCTGCTTTCAGCCAGGGATCCACTTTGCGCCAGGAACAAGGACCCAAGGGCAAGCTGAAGCAGTGCGTTTGCGACGGAGTGTTGCCCACTCAAAAAACATTTCATTGGCGGAGCACTCCCATCTTTCCCTCAACGTCAACCTCGATCTCGCGCGCGCCGGCGGGAACAGAATTTGTCGTGGTCCTGCCTCCGGCCCACCGCACCCAGAGCTGTGTGGGGGCTTGGGGCGTGCCCAGCACCTCCACCGCCCCATCCTGCGACCAGTATCCTGACCCCGCGTGAATCTCCCGTGCTGGGCCCTTGCGCTCCCCGTAAATCAACCGCATCTGCGCCCCCACTCCCGTCGGATTGCCCGGACCGCCTTTCAGCCGCACGCGCAAACCCGGCTTCGCCCCTACGTTGTGAAACAGCTTCGTCGCATTGCCGTTCTGCGTCACGACCAAATCCACGCGCCCGTCGCCATCGTAGTCAGCCAGGGCGCAGCCGCGTTGCTCGCCGTAAACCGCCACGCCGCTTTCCTGGCCAGACACTGCCTTCAATCCTCCCTTACCATCGCCTCTGAGCCACAAAGCGCGACCGGCGTCCTGACGCCACTCTTCCGGAAGCGTGGCAAAAAAATTCTGGCTCAGGAAAACATCTTCCTTGCCATCCCCATCCATGTCCCCGACACATACGCCAAAAGCAGGCGCGAACTGGGCTTCCACCGGCAATGAGCGCGCTTCAAATTTTCCGTCGCGATTCAGAAAAACCATCGAGTCCAGCGTGGCGGCGCTTAATTCCTCGGCCGCGCTGAATTTCGCTCCCAGAGTCTCCGCCACGCTGGACCCGCCATACGCGTGATAACTGGTGAATTTTTCCTGCACACAGGGCAGCGCTCGGGCCATGGCCCTCAGGTCCCGCCAGGGAACGACCGCATTCATTTCCCGGTCGAAATAGGCTTCCACCAGACTAACCGTCCCATCTCCAATGAAATCCCCGTAAGTTGCAGGCAACGATGTCCTGCCTGCCGTCTCCATCCAGATCGCCCGTCGTCACTCCGTTCCACCAGCCCGTGTAGGCGCTCAAGCCTGCTTGCTGCGTCACTTCCTGGAACCGGCCGCCGTCGTTGTGAAAAACCCGGATCGGCCCCCATTCGCAGGCCAATATCAACTCCGGCTTCCCGTCCCCATCCAGATCGCTAAAGACCGCTCCGCTCACCAATCCCAGCTTCTCGAATCGTTGCAAGACCACCAACCGACCGCCTTCGTTCTTCATCAACAGCGAATCGACCGGTTCCGGATACCGGCCCGGTAGCACTCGGCCTCCCACGAACAAATCCAAATCACCATCCCCGTCCACGTCCGCCAAAGCCAGCGGCCCCACGCTGAACCGTTGCCCCAGCACACTCTCTCCGCTCACCTTTCGTGTCGCGTCATAAATCCTCAGGCACCCTCCATTGGTCAAGCCATCTTCATAATTCGCCGAGCCAACCAACAGGCCCAACTGCGTCCCCAACACTGTCGTCTGATCCCGCGTCACCACGTTATCAAAGGGCGCCCCGGCCCACGGCTTGAACCCCCCTTTGCCATCGTTCCGATACACCGCCAGGCGCCCGCCCCGCCCGCTGCCCACGATTAAATCGTCCCAACCGTCTCCGTCCACGTCATGCCACGCCACCCCAGGCCCCAACTGACTGAGCTTCTTCGGCAACAACGGCTGCCGCTCAAAATCATTATACTCCTCCTCATGATGCAGGTGCCCAATCAACCGGCTCACATCCTCGAACACCGGCCGAGGTTCGAGGTTCGAGGTTCGAGGTTCGAGGTTCGAGGTTGCCTGGGCTTCGTCAATTTCATAAAGCCGGTTCGCCTTCACCCCATTGACCAAACTCCGTTTCCCGCTCCGCCACCGCACTTCAATCCGCATCTCGTTGGTCAGACTCCCGGCCGCAAACACCCGCATCGAATCATCACTGCTCAAGTATCTGCCCCCGCAGATCATCTCCTGGCTTTGCATCGGCACCGCGCCCCCATACATCCAAACCTTCGCCCCGATCCCGCGGGTGTTCGGCGATTGCCCTTTCAAGCGCACCGCCACACGCGGCGCGTTGCTCTCATTGCGATATATCCCGGCCGCCCCGTTCAGATTGTTCATCACCACGTCCAGGTCCCCGTCCCCGTCCAGGTCCGCCAAGGCCATTCCGTGAGCGACCCCGCGCGTGTTGAAACCCCAGGCGTCACCAACTTCCTCAAATGTCAGGTCTCCACGATTCCGAAACGCCACCTTCGGAACGTCCAGGCGGTCGTACATCTTGCGCAAATAAAGTTGCTCGAGCGCGGACAGTTTCTTTGCGGCCATGATCGCTTCCGCGCGATTCATCACATCCACATTCGCCGAGTCGAGTTCGTGGCCGGTGGTGATCAGCAAATCCTCGAAGCCATCCAAATCGACATCGAGGAAAATCGGAGTCCACGACCAGTCCGACGAAATCGTGCCGCTCAATGAAGAGATCTCCGCATAGGTCCCGTCGCCGCGATTCAGGAAAAGGGTGTTCCGCGAGTATTGCGGGCGGTTTTCCATTTCACCGATGGTCACATGAACAGGAAACAGGATTCCACCCTGATTGTGGCGTTGCTGATGATGACGACTCAACATGTCCGCGACAAAAAAGTCGTCATAACCATCGCGATTGATATCGGCAAAATCGACGCCCATGGAATAAATGCTGGTGTGACGCAGGGCAAGCCGGGGAATGGCCCGAAATTGGCCTTTGCCGGAGTTGATCCAGATGCGGTCGGGCGATTGGAAATCGTTACAGACATAGATATCCGGGGCGCCATCGCCGTTCATGTCTCTGAACATCACTGATAACCCCCAGTCATGCGGCGGTTCGGTCAGCGGTTGTCCGTCCTCATCGAGAAAGCTTCCGCCCGTGAACGGAACGGGACTGAATCGGCCGGTGCCGTCATTGAGGTAGAGTGCATCCACCTCGCCGTGTTCCTGGAGTGCGCCGTTGGCGCCGACGGTGAACCGGCCCACCAGATCGGGATCGCTGACGGGCCGGCTGTTGACTTGCACGACGGTCGGCCGGCCTTGCACGTTCTCAACCCTGACGGCACTGACGGGTTGGTCGCGAATCGTCCA
>QHOP01000594.1 GCA_003219345.1 Verrucomicrobiota bacterium | reverse complement strand
TCATCAACGTCCTTGATATTTGGGAGAAGGGTAATCTGGATAAAGACCTGGTGGTTCAACCGGATGATTTGATCGTTGTACCTGCCCGGTTGGTGAATTATTGATGGGAGGGTTCGATGAACGACAACAACCACAACCAACCTAACACTCCGGCAGTGGATTTGTTCGCCCCGGCGAACAGGTTCGTTTCGGCCTCCAGGCTCTATGGACGGCTGCATCGGTGGTGGCTGCTGCTGCGCCGGTACTGGTGGTTGATTGTTTTGATCCTGGTGTTGGGGCTTGGGCCGGCCGGTTTCCTGAGCTTCAATTCTCCGCCCGCGTATGAGTCGAAGGCCCGTATGTGGCTGACCGGCAAACTCGATATCTACGAGGGCCGGCTCTATACGGAAGAGTTGATCAATTTTCTCGGGACCCAGGCGGAATTGCTGCGCAGCCCGGCGATTCAGGGCCGCGCACTGGCAAAGTTGCGCTCGGAACGGAACCTCGCCGTGCTCCACAATGGCGGTGGAACGCAATCAGAACTCCTCCACAAAGCCAAGGCACTGTGCAAAAAGCTGATTGCCTCCGGCTCTAGCTCGAGCAGCAATGCGCCGCCACGGTTTCCGTTCGACGTCAAAGTTCTGGAAGGCGCCAAAAGCAGCACTCTGGCGCTGCGGGTCATCGGAGCCGAGCCCGCCTCGACCCGTGCTTTTCTTGATTGCTTGATGGAGGAGTATCTGAGCTTCAAAAAAGAATCTCGCGAGAAGACTTCCGACCGGACGGCGGCATCCCTGGCCGCCGAGGTGACGCAGTTGAAAAGTGAGTTGGAGGCTCAGCAGGAGAAATTGCACGCTTTCCAGGCGTCGAACAACGTCGTGTTTCTGCAGGAGCAAGGCAACAGCGCCGGAAGCTATCTGGCCTCGTTGAACAAGCAGCTCGCCACTCTGCGCACTGAGCTCAGACTGCTGCAGTCGCTCCAGCCTGAGCAATGGATCGAAGCCGGCCACAAAGTCGTGCCATCCAGTGAATCTTTGCCAGACCAAGCCACTGAGAAAGAGATGTTGGCAAGCCTGGCGGAGCCGCAGCTCGAATTGTTCAAGGCGAACCAACAAATGCAGTTGCTCAAGGCCAAGCGTGATGAGCTTTCCCGTTTCCTGCGCCCGTTACATCCGAAAATCTTAAAACTAGACGAACAGATCGCGACTCAGGAGAAACTGGTTGAAATCTCGCGGGACGAAGCGCTGAAACAACTGGCTCATCGGCGTCGGGCCATCGAGTTGCAGGTCCAAAATTTGGAAGTCGCGTTTAAGGAATGGGATGCCAAGGCCATCGAGTCCAGCCGCAAAATGGCTGATTACGAACAAATCCGCCAAAATCTGCAGCGGCTTCAGACCGCTTACGACAAAACGTTGACTCTCATCCAGACGGTGGACGTGAGCAAAAAGGTGGAGCAGGAGAATGTCGGTATTCTCGAGCCGGCGTCCGTGGCGGCGCCGACCCATCGGCTGTTCAGAAACATGGCGATCGCACTTGTCGGCTCTCTCCTCCTGGGTTTCGGATTACTCTATTGTATCGGTTTGTTTCGGGATGACTTTGCTTCGCTGGCGGAACTGACCCACCAGCTTTCCGAGGAAGTGGTGGGCCAAATCCCCGCCATCTCGATCAAGAAACCCAAACGCCGGCTCGGCGTCGAAGCGCTGGAAAAGCAGCGCTTCGAGTTTCTGGAGGCCTTCCGCAGCATCCGCTCCTCGCTCCTGTTCATGAGCAATGGTGGAACGAAACCGAAAACGATTATCGTCGCCAGTTCGGTCCCTGAGGAAGGCAAATCGACGGTCGCACTTTATCTGGCCGCCACGCTGGCCAGGGCCAACTCGCGTGTGCTCCTCATTGACGCGGACCTGCGGCGGGCGACCCTGCACACGTTCTTTGGCACAGCCTCCAGTCCCGGCCTGGCGGAGATTCTTAACGAGGAAATTTCCTTCAAGGAGGCGATTGTTCCCACCGGGTTGGAAAATCTGGCGCTGCTGCCGGCCGGCGAAGCAAATCGAAATCCCGGCGAACTGGTGTTGAGTCAGGTCTGGCCCGGCTTTCTGGCTGAAGCTAAACCGCAGTTTGACTATATTCTGGTGGACACACCGCCGGTATTGGCGACCGACGATGCGGGGAGCCTGGCACCTAAAGTGGATGGCGTCCTGTTCGTGGTGCGCGGGTCGTTCACCTCGGCGCGAATGGCGCGCGGAGCTTTGGATGCATTACGGCAGCGTCACGTTCGTGTTCTGGGTCTCATTTTCAATCGCACCGTTTCCTCGCCTTACGAGCATGATTATTATCAGCGTTATCGGCGCGCCTATCATTGGGAACCCAAGGAGACCAGATGCGCAACCGCGCTGGCGGGCCACTCCGCTCCCGACGCCACCGACGGCTAAGTCCTGCTAAAGAATGAGAGTGAGTTTCTGATGAGTGCCGAAGCAGCCACGATCCAGGCAATTCGCCCGGTTCAATCCCGGCGGTTTGCGCTCAACCTGGTTA
>QHOP01000058.1:9394-19574 GCA_003219345.1 Verrucomicrobiota bacterium | reverse complement strand
TCAGCCGCATGCCGGCTTCCTGTGGAGTGCGATTAGCCTTCTTCGTGTTGCACGGAACGCACGAGCACACGATGTTCTCCCAGGTGGTCGGGCCGCCCCGGTCGCGAGGGAGGACGTGGTCCAAATTCAGGTCTTTCCGGTCGAACGCCTGGCCGCAATATTGGCAGGTGTTTTTGTCCCGCTCGAAAATGTTGTGCCGGGTGAACTTGACTTCCTTTTTCGGTAGCCGATCGAACACGACCAACAGGATCACCCGGGGAACGCGAATCCGGAAAGAAACCGTGCAGACGCTTTCGGGATGAGGGTCTTGCTGCGAAAAATCCCGCCACTCACTGAAATTGTAGGTCTGGAATGAACCATCGCCCGCGTTCAACACGGCCTGAGCGTGTCCTTCAAACAGAAGAGTCAGGGCGCGCCGGGCCGTGCAGATGTTGACCGCTTGCCATAAGCGGTTGAGCACGAGGACCCGTTGGTTCAGAAACAAACTCATAGCCGCATTCAATTGGCGCGGAACCTAGCATACGCCGCAACGCCATGTCAACGCCGCGCCTCAGGGCCTCAGGGGCTGGTGGGGCTATTTGGATGGGGCGGGACTGCTGGCGGGCCGCGATGGAATTGAGAAGTCTTGGATTTTTCGGCTCGCGGGGACGCTCGCCCCGCCAGTTTTAGCCAAAGGAGCCCACGACACGCCCGGCTGCTCCGAGCTTTTCGCGATCCGAGGTTTAACGGGCATACGCGTTGCCAAACCCCGGTTTTATTGAGTAGGATTTTATCATGAGACGTTTTCTGATGCTGAGCCGGTTGTTGCCATGGGCGTTCGCCTCGTGGCTCCACGCCGAAGGACCAGACGATCAGTTCGTCCGCATCTACAATTGGATTCAACAAGCCGACGCGCTGGCCGAAAGCGGACGCAACGATCAGGCCAGGCAAAAATACCTGCAGGCGCAGGCCGAACTCAAAACGCTTCAGACGACGCATCCCGATTGGAATGACAGCGTGGTCGGCTTCCGGCTGAAGTACGTTGCGGAAAAACTGGCGCCGTTGACTCAGAAGGACAAACAACCGGCGCAGGTGACGCCTGAACAAAAATCGGAGTTGTCGTCCCCGACCGCCGAGTCGGCCGTCCTCGTTCAGTTATTGCAGGACCAGACCCGCCAATTGACAGCGGACAAGGAACTGCTCCAGGCCAAACTAAGAGAGGCCTTGATCGCGCAGCCGGCTGCCGTCGATCCGCGCGAACTGGCCAAGGCGCAGGATAAGATCAAGTTGTTGCAGAAGGAGGTCGAAGTGTTGAGGGTCAATCTGGCAAAGGCGGAGTCAAGACCGGACAAACCGGGCGATCCGGAGCGGCTGGAGGAAACGCGCCAGGCCCTGGCGGCGGCCAACCAAAAACTGGCGCAACAAGCTGAGTCCGTGCGCGCGCTCACCCTGGAAAAGGACGCGCTGCAACAGCGGCTTCAATCGCTCATTAACGGGGCCGAAATCAAGGCGCTACGAGAAGAAAACCAACGACTCGAGCGGGAAACGGACGAGTTGAACAAAAAATTCCGCGCCGCGACCGAAGAGTCGCACGACAACAAGACCCGCGCGAAACTCCTCCCTCTGGAACAGCCGGCCTATCAGGTCGCCGCGCTGCGCGCGCTGCCGGCGGCGGCCGGGTCGCTGGTGGCCGAAGCCAGGCGGGCGTTCTCGGCGCGGCGTTACGGGGAAGCGGAGGAGAAATATTTTCAGGCGCTGCGGTTCGATGATAAAAACGTCGCCATTCTCGCCAACCTTGCGGAGACCCAGATCGAACAGAACCGGCTGGCCGCGGCGGAAGACCATCTGAAAAGGGCGCTGGCTACGGACCCGAAGGACGCGTTCAGTTTGTCCGTGCTCGGCATTCTGAAAGTCCGGCAGGAGAAGTACGATGAAGCGCTCGACGCGCTCAGCCGGGCCGCGCAGCTCGATCCGCAGAATGCCGACACGTTCCAATATCTCGGCGTCGCGCTGACTAAAAAGGGGTTGCGCGAACCTGCCGAGGCGGCGTTTCGTCGAGCGATCAAACTGGCGCCGGGCCATGCCGATGCCCATCACCACCTCGCTGTGATTTACGCCACCCGACAACCTCCGTCGTTGGAAATGGCACGCTGGCATTACCAAAAGGCACTGGAAACCGGCCATCCGAAAGATCCAGCTCTGGAAAAGATATTGAGCGCGAACAAGCCGGCGCGGGAATCGAAGTGAACTCAGTGCGGTGGTCAGGAATTTATTTTCAGGGGTTTTGTCGGGGTTAGTAGCGGCGGCTGGCGGAAGTAGCCAACGAATTCAGCCATGCTGCATCAAACGTTGCACGAACTGGTGATCAAGACCCGCGGACGCGGCTTTTACGAATTCACCGCGGAAGTCGCGGCGTTGCTGCGCAAGAGCAACCTGGGGTTGGGACTGGTGACACTGCACCTGCAGCACACTTCGGCGTCGTTGCTGATCCAGGAAAACGCGGACCCCGAGGTCCGTCGGGATTTGGAGCGTTTTTTCGCGCGGCTGGTTCCCGAGGGCGACCCGCTGTTTCGCCACACGGTCGAGGGGGACGACGACATGCCGGCGCACGTTCGCACGGCGCTGACCACGGTGAATCTGAGCATTCCTGTTTCCGATGGGAATCTCGCGTTGGGCAGGTGGCAGGGGATTTATCTCTGGGAACACCGAAATCAACCGCACTCGCGCCGGGTGAACCCGCATGCGAGTCGTTCAAAAACCTATTTTGGCAATCGCGCTAATCCTTGCGGCAGCAATCGCCATGGCGCAGGCAGAGAGCCTTACGAACCGGTTTGCTTTCACCGGCCCGGAAATTTTCCCGATTGACAATCAAATCGGCCACTTGCGCGCGGCCGATCTGGACGGTGATGGATTGCAGGACCTGATAATCGTTAACAATTTTCGGTCGAAGATCAACCTGCTCTACAACCAGACCGGCAAAACGAACCAGACTGAAGTCAAAGCTGCCGGCAAACGCGAGTTGAATGAACTGCCGCCGGACGCGCGCTTTCGTATTGATTCCATCGCCTCGGAAAAGCGCATCTCCAGCCTGGTCGTGGCCGATTTAAATGGAGATGGCCGGCCGGACATTGCCTACTACGGCGAGCCGAAGGAATTGGTCGTGCAGTTCAACCAGGGCACCAACGGCTGGAGCGGGCCAAAGCGATGGCCGGTGGATGATGGTTTGCTCGACGCCAACGCTCTGGCTTCCGGCGATTTGAACGGCGACGGGCGGACCGATCTTCTGTTGCTAGGGGAAAATTATGTTTACCTGCTCGTTCAAACCACGAATCACACGCTCGCCGAGCCGGAAAAAATCCCTTACTCCGGCACGGTCAAAGCGGTCCAGGTTTTGGACATCGATGGCGATGGGCGCGAGGATTTGTTGCTGGTGAATTGGGACAGTCCGAATCCGTTTCGTTTTCGCCTCCAAAACGAGTCCGGCCAGCTTGGCCCGGAAATCCATTTTTCGCTGCCACCCATTCGTTCCTACTGGCCGGATGATCTGGACGGCGACCATAAAACGGAGGTGGTGACCGTCGCGCAGAAATCCGGTCGCGCGCAGGTTTCCGCTTTCAGGCGAAAGCCCGCGGACCTGTTGTCCGGCGCGTTCAAGGAGGGGCAATTCCAGGTTTTGCCTCTGGCCAGGACCAGCAAAGCCCGGCGGGGGATGACGTGGGCGGACATCGATGGCGACGGACTGCCGGAGTTGCTGGTGGCCGAGCCGGACAGCGGCCAGCTTACGGTCTATTTCCAGGGACCGGACGGTTCGCTCGGCGCGCCGAAAACGTTTCCCACGTTGACCGGCGTCAGCGATATCGCCGTGGCGGATTGGAGTGGCAATGGGCGGGCGGAAATTTTTGTATTGAGCACAGACGAGCGGCAGGTGGGTGTGACACGACTGGACAAGAATGGACGGATCGCGTTCCCTGAGATTTTACCGACGGAAGGACGCCCGCTGGCGTTGGCGGTTGGCCCGCTTCAACCCGGAGCGAGACCGTTACTGGCGCTGATTCTCGACAAAGACGACAAGCGGGAGCTCCAGATTCGGACGGCCGATGGAAAAGTCACGTCGCAGAAACTGAGCGAGAACTTCAAGTCGAACCCGACCACGTTCGCGTTCCACGACGTGAACCAGGATGGAGCGCGGAACAGCCGTGGATGAGCGCGGCCGACGCAGACGGCGACGGGAAACCGGAGTTGCTTCTTGCTCAGAAAAATTTTTTGCGCGCCGTGGTCTGGCAGGTCGAGACGAACCGTCCGGACAGCAAGCCGACCTACTCATTTCGCGTGAAGGAGCAGATCAACGGCGCGGGAAGCAATTCGCGGATCGTTGCTGCCGCCGCGCTGCCGAACGGTACGAATCACCTCGCCTCGCTCTTTCTGCTCGATGCGGAGCGCAAATGCCTGACGCTGTGTGAGCGCGACGCTGCAGATATCTGGCAGGTGGTCCGCAACCTGCCGCTGCCGGTCAGCGATTTCACCAGCCTTCAGGCCATCGCCATCGGCGCGACCCAGCCCAACAGCATCGCGTTCATGAGCCTGAATTCGGTCGCCTGGATGGGCTTCACGGGAGAGGTTTGGGAATTCGCGGAGTTGGACGGCTACGAAACACCGATCAAGGACGGGTATTTGAGCGATGTGGTTTCGGGCGATTTGAATAACGACGGGCGCAAGGACCTTGTTTTCCTGGAAACCGCCAAAAACTATCTCGACATCGTCACGTTCGAGCCACCGCATCAGTTGGTGCCGGCGGGTCGCTGGCAGGTTTTTGAAGAGCGGACGTTCCGCGGCCGCCGGAGCGATCTGCCTGAGCCGCGGGAAGCGCTCATCACGGATGTGACCGGCGACGGGAAAAACGATCTGGTCGTCCTGGTGCACGACCGGATCCTGGTTTATCCCCAAGAATGACGGGCGTTAAATCGTTAAAGCGTTTAATCGTGACTACGGGGTGGAAACCCGCGCGCCTCGCCGGTTCAACGGTTGTACGATTCAACGATGCATCGATTACTTCTTCAATTGCGGCGGTGTCGGCACAAACATTTTGTAACTCAAGCCCTCGGCGTCCACGCTGCCCGAATAAACCGCGAAGTAGAAATACTTCGCGATCTGGTCGAAGGGAGGCAGCAGCGAGAAATCGACCCAGTCCTTGAGGCCTTTGCCGTCTTTGCCGTTGAATTTGGCCGCGAACGGTGTCATCGCCAGCACCTTCCCAACTGTTCCAGAGTCGTTTTTCAAGGATTCCAGTGTCGTGCGCACGGTTTCGCTGGTGTTTTGATAGCCGAACAAGCCGGTGCTCATGCCGCCGATCTTTTGAGCGGCGTCGGCCAGGCCGGCGGCGTCCCGCAACGCTTTTCCGGTATTGTCGCCGCTGCGCAGAAACGTTTCCAGCATCGCGTCGTCGGTGGACATGGCAAGATAACCGCCGCTGGCGGCGTAACTCAAGAGGCTTTGGATCATGGAGCCGTCCGGCCTGAGGCCGCCCGGGAGCGTGACGGAGTAAATTTTGCGTCCAAGAAATTCACGCTCCTTGCCGCCCGACTGTCCGAGCATCGGCCCCAGCAAGGTGGAGGAAGTGACCGTGTGGATGGCGGCGGCGAGCTTTTCCGCGTTGGGCGAACCGATCAGGAGCAGCGAAGGCGGGGAACTCAAGTTCGCGAGGGTGTTCGTGCGTGGGTTTTTCTGAAAAGTAATCAAGTCATCGCCCAGATTGCCCACCAATTCCCGTTTGAAATCAAAATTGGGATCCTTGTCTTTGCCGACGTTGTCGAAGAGCAAGCTGAAACCGCCGCCTGCCTGGGGAAGAATTTCCGTGAGCATTCTTTCAAAGTTCGCCCAGGCCTTCTGGATGTCCAGGCGCCAGCGTTGAAACTTGACCGCCTCCGCCGGAACAAACGGCGGCGGGTTGGCGTCCTTGGGTTCGGCGGAAATGATCTTGAAAATGCCGACGCGACTGGTCGCAGGCACGCCGAGATGAAATTCGCCGAACGAACCTTCGGACGTTGCGTTCAGTCCGAACGAGATCGTCTTCAACCCTGCCAGGCCGGCGGCGCTGATTATTTTTGACGGGTCCGGCGAATTGGGGTCCTTATTTTTGGCGCCTGCGTCGGATGCAAGGCGGCTGAGCACGTCGGAAATCGGCTTGAAATGGACCCAGCCATAGGCCAGCGCATTGCGGAACCGGGCCTGGTAGTCGGCGGCAAAGGCGGTTTGCTCGCTGAGGGGCTGAAGGGCGCCGCCCGACTGGCGGGCGAGAATTTTTTCAATTGCTTTAGGATCGCTGCCAACGATCAAAAGCGATTCGGATTGGCCCAGCGTGATCGAGGCTTTTGATCCGGGCTTGCTCTCCTCCGGTTTTTCCTTCGAGCTGTCTTGTTTGTCCGTCTTCGAATCGGAGAGCGACTTCGCCAGGGTCTTCGCCAGGTCCTCTACGGAGGCCGTCAGGGTGGTGAATTCCACATCGCGGATTTTTTCCGCCTTCAATTTTCTCCCGCTATCAATCCACTTCTTCCGTAAATCGGCGAGGTTGGTCTTAAGCTGGCTGCTCTTGTCCTTGGCGTCGATGAGCAAGAGCCAGGCCGGCAAGGGGTCCTCCTTTCCCTGCCACCCGTTTCCGAGAACTGCAAAGGTGAGCTGGCCTTGGGCCAGTCGGCGGTAGTCTTCAAACTTCACGCCCAAATCGCGTTCCAGCGGCTTGATGAATTCGTCGTTGATTTTGTTCACCAGTTTGTCTTTGAACGGCCTTAACGCCGGATCGCGCCAAAGCTGGCTGCTGGCGTTGGCGTCGTAAGCGGCCCTGGCCTTCACGCAATCGGGCACCGTGAAGACGCCCAGGGTCTCGGCGGGCAAAAGCTTTTCCGGGGTCGGAACGGCCGCATGGCCCATGAACGACAAGGACGCCAGCCAGGCGAGGATTTTGAATCGCTTGTTCATACGATAAGGTTTCGGTGTTTTCCAGTTGTCGAAATAAACTTCATTTTTGTCCTGCAAACCGACTGAGGGTCTTTGTGCCAGGGTCGGGTCTGTTGCCAGCCGGGTCGAAGCTTGGCTTAACTGCGGGCATCCAGGCAAGAAAACACTTTCATCAGGTCTTGAGTTGCGCGGGATCAGCGGGCATCAGTCCGCTTTTGGGCGCGGCTCGGGGGCTCAAGGTAGCGATACGGATTGCTGGGGTTGTCGTTGTCGTAAGCGTAAGCGTCGCGATGCTGCAGGAAATATTTGACGGCTTCGGCCGGTATCGCGAAACCGAGTCCTTCGCCGAAAGTGATTTTCATGTTGGTCACGCCCACCACTTCGCCCCGCAGATCGAACAACGGCCCGCCACTGTTGCCGGGATTGATTTGCGCGGTGGTTTGCAAATACAACTCTCCCTGCATCGGACGGGTCTTGGTGCTGATGATGCCTTCGGTCACGGTGCGTTCCAGTCCCATTGGACTGCCGATGGCGAACACGCGCTCCCCCACCGAAAGCGCGTCCGAATCGCCCAGCAAAACCTTCGCGAACTTCGGCGTGCCTTGGTCTTCAATTTTCAACAAAGCCAGGTCGGAGAATTTGTTGATCGCGATAATTTTGACCTGCTTGTAGCTTTTGCGTTCCAGCTGACCGCTTTTCTGGTGATACACCTCAACCGAGATTTGCGTTTCGTTTTCGATGACGTGAAAATTCGTGATGAGATAACCTTCCTCGTTGATGATGAAGCCCGAACCCAGTCCGCTGGGGGTGCGCACCTGGACCACGGCTGCGCCCAGCTGATCGACCAGCTCACGGACGGAACGTTCAGGCAGCGCGACGGTGGCGGATTGGAAAAGACCCGCCTTACTGTCCGACTGGTTGGTGGCGGCGGCAGCTGGAGTCCGTTTGTCGATCTGTCCCGAGCGGTCGCTTTCGGTGATTTTTTCAATCTGATTTCGCGGGACAGCCAGCACGGTGTAGCCGACATCAACGAACACCTGGTCGTGCTTCCTGGCCAGAATGCGTCCGGTAATGGCCGCTTTGTCCTTCAACTGGATTGTGTCGGCGAAGGCGACGGACAGGCCGGACCAGGCAACCAACATGACGAACGCGAACCGTTTTGACATGGGCAGATCCTACCTGCGACGCGCGATGGTGACAAGCAGGCTTTGGGCCGGGGCGCGGTTGACTTGCCTGCCCCTCATACTGTGCCATTGTTCCTGAGCGATCTTCCAATCTTTCGGGGTATTGATATTAAACAATTCGTGCGTCTGGCAGCGTGGGAGACGCACGGTCTGGGCGCGGAGCGCGCGGGCCAGCTTGTGCAGCGAGAACTGCCGGACGGCCAACTGCTGCCTCACGACTTGCAGAGTTGCGCGGCGCAATAAAAAAGGAAACCCCAAACGGCCATTTTCCTTCACGAAGAGCGCTTTTTTCGCACGACTCAGCCGGCGGACGAGCGCCTTGAGCAAGGACGCCGAGATGAACGGCATGTCGCAGGAAAGAAAAAGAACGGTTTCAGCGTGGCTGGTCAGCAAGGCCGTGTAAACGCCGCCCAGCGGACCACACCAGGGAACCAAATCGCGACGGATGACCCGGTGCGGCAGGCCTGAGTTTCGGGCGGCCGTTCGGATATGGCCAAGCAGAGTGCGCTTCCCCAAACGCAGCGAAGCCTTATTGCGCCTCATCCGCGAACTCGCGCCACCGGCGAGAATGTCGATTTCACAGTGCCCGAGATTCGGGTCGGCTGTGTTGTCTGGCAGGTGCGCTTTCAAGGTTCTTTTCGAAACGCAACCTGGGACCAGCAGGCGTGTCGAGGCAAAAGAGAACAATCCCGGAGCTCGGTTTTGAAGGCTTCGTATGCGGCAGCCCGCAGTGGCGCGATGAAGTTTATTCAGGTCAAACCCCATCGGTCGGCGACCACAAAAACGAGGGCAGATTTCTTGTTGACCGAGGCGAGAACCTGTTGTTATCTAAACTTGTTCCCAGAATCAAACGAACTAATCGGCTTGCAGACGCACTGTCCGAGAATTGTTTGGTTTTGACCAACTCAATGGAGAATAAAGTTATGAGAACGACATGGTTTAAAGTGGTTTTCCTGGGTTGCCTTCTTGCAAGTCTTCCAGCCTATGCGCAGCGGCCAGCCATTTTTTATGTCGCGGATCCCACGGCTCTAAACGCTGCGGACCAGGCGGCGTTCGATCGGTTGACGGCCTTGGGTTTTTCCGTGACTGCGATTGACGACAACCTTTCCGATCCGGCCGATGCCACCGGCCAGCAATTGATCGTCATTTCTTCCACGGTGACGTCGGGGAATATCGGAACGAAGCATACGGCGACGGCTGTGCCGATTCTGGACTGGGAACCCGCGCTTTTCGACGAACTGGGTATCCAGGCGAACAATGCCAACGGCGTAACAATTGCAGGGACGCAAATCCAGATTGTCGATGCCAGCCATCCTTTGGCCGGGGGCTTGCCGGCGGGTGTCGTCAATTTTTTCAACGCGGCCGGAGGGCTGGCTTCTGCGGATGCGCCGGTCGCCGGCGCGAGTATCGTCGCCCGAGAAGTTGGCGGAACGCGGCCCGTGATTTTGGGCGTGGAAAAAGGAGCGGCTTTGAATCCGGTTCGCATCGCCACGGCTCCCGCGCGGCGTGTGGGTTTCCCGTTGAACAACGATTCGTTCGCGAGGTTGACAGACGACGGGTTGACTCTCTTCGATGCGGCCATCAATTGGGCTGCCGGTCCGACCAATGGTCCGGTTGGCGTGGCACAAAGCCCGACCAATTTGACGGTGATCGAAAATCAAAGCGCCGCTTTCAGCGTAATTGTGACCGGAGCGCCGCCATGGTCATTCCAGTGGCAGCGAAGCGCTGGCGCCGGAGTCTTCACCAACATACCCGGAGCCGCTTCGAGGACGTTCACCTTCTCCCCGGTGAAACTCACTGATAACAGCGCCTCATTCCGCGTCCAGGTGGCCAACGCATTCGGCAACGCCACGAGCGGCGCGGCAACCCTGACCGTGAACCGGGACACAACCGCGCCGACCATCACGGATGCGCTCACTCGAGGGAATCCGAACGGCTTGTTTGTCGTCTTTAGCGAGCAAGTCACCGCCATCACAGGGACCAACAAGAACAATTACACGATCAATAACGGTGTCACCGTGAACGGGGCGAGCCTGCAGGCGGACGGGCTCACCGTTTTGCTGACG
>QHOP01000058.1:0-9375 GCA_003219345.1 Verrucomicrobiota bacterium | reverse complement strand
AGACCGACGGCGCGATTGAACGGCGGGTGTTTTTCGTGGCCGGCGGCACCGTCGCGGCCATAACCAATTCGGCGAAGTTCACGAATAACCAGCCTGACCAAGTGACCTATCCCACTCTTTTTGAAGGCCCGGTCAATTTCGCCGATAATTATGGAACTCAATTCCGCGGCTACGTCACTGCGCAGGCCTCCGGCAACTATGTCTTTTTTATTTGCTCTGCTGATCCCTCCGAATTGTACCTAAGCACGGATGAGAATCCGGCGAATAAGAAGCTGATCGCGACCGAGACGGCCTGGTCGAACACGAGACAATGGATTGACACCGACCCTGCAAGCACCACCGATATTACGGCGAAGCGCTCGGATCAGTTTGCGGGAAGTCAGTGGCCGACGCCCAACGTGATTACGCTGACTTCGGGCAACCGTTATTATGTTGAAGCGATCCACGCGGCAGGAGTAGGGGGCGACAATATCGCCGTGACCTGGCAACTGCCGGGCGCCCTCGAACCGGTCGATGGGGATTCGCCGATTCCGGGTCGATACCTTTCCGCTTTTGGCATTACCTCGGGGCCGGTTACGATCACCACCCAGCCGGGCAGCCCGCCGGTGCAGGAGCCCGGCTCCGTCACTTTCACGGTTGGCTCCTCCGGATCACCGCCCTACACCTACCAATGGTTTCGAGACGGGACAGCGATTCCGGGAGCCACCGGCCAGAGTTACTCCATTGCCTTGGTCAGAAGCTCAGACGACGGAGCCAGGTTCAAGGTGACCGTCGCCAACGCGTTTAGCAGCGCGACCAGCAGCGAGGCGACACTCACCGTGATTCCGGACAGGACGCCACCGCGACCGGTTCAGATTCTCTTGGTCGATGGCACGTTCAAAGTGATCACGATGACCTACAATGAGTCAATGGACAAAGCTTCGACTGAGACTGTGCAGAACTACGTGTTTACGCCTGGCAACATCGTTGCCACGAATGTCACGCTGGATGCGACCCTCACAAATGTGACCATCATGACGGGCAGCGCGTTGACTCCCAACGTCACAAACACACTCACACTCAATGGAGTCAAGGACGAGGCTGGCAACGCGGTCGTACCGAACACCTCAATCCAGTTCGTGTTCAACCCGGTGACCTATGCCGCGAACATCCTGTTCGATGGGCCGATTGCCTACTATCGGTTCGAGGAAGCCGCGGCTGCGACGGTGGCCACGAACAGCGGGAGCACGGGCGGCAACGGTCTGTTCGTGAGTGATATTGGAGGCGGCGGTCCCGCCAAGGCAGACCCAGGTCCGCGCCCGCCTGCTTTCGTCGGCTTCGACGCCAACAATCGCGCGGCCACGTTCGATGGTCAGGGTGACTGGGTGAATACACAAAATCCGTTCCTCCAGGACCGCGGGGCGTTTACCCTGGAATACTGGGTCGCGCCGGCGAACCGGGTTTCGGACCCGACCACATTCGGCACGCGAATCGGCATCGTCGGTCAGAACGACGCCGTCGAGTATGGCTTCATCGACGCGAACACGATTCAAATCTGGACGCCGGTGGACAATCTGAACACGGCCTATTCGTTCCCCGACAACGAATGGCATCATGTGGCGACCATCGCCTCCGGAACCTCCCTGCGGACCTATTACGACGGCGTGCTGCAAGCGTCAACCAGCGTGACGACGATGGACTACGGCGCTTCATCTTTTAACGTCAACATCGGTGGCGGTGGGGTCTTCGACGGTTCGGGTAACTACTTCACCGGGAAAATTGATGAAGTGGCGATTTTCGACAAGGCGATTCCGGCTGCCCGCGTTGCCGCTCATTACACTGCCGGAAAGAGCGGTGGCGTGCTGGTGACGAGCGGGGCGGTCACGGTTCCGGCAGGCATCACCTTGAGTGTCTCGAGATCGGGCAACAATCTCAACATCTCGTGGACACCCGCCGGTGGCACGCTGCAGTTCGCAACGGCGCTAAACGGCACTCCGATCCAGTGGAACAATGTTGTGCCCGCGCCCGCCAACCCGGCAACGATTGCGATCGGGACCGACAACACCTTCTATCGGGTCCAGAACCCATGATTTGAGCTTCACTCAGACAGAAAGACCGGACTTCGTCCGGTCTTTTTTTCGCTGTTCATGAATTGAACGCTGCAAAATGAATTTTTCATCGCCAATTTTTAGAAATCGATGTCTAAGTCCCGGGTGCAGTCGGCGCGAAACAGGTGCTCTGGCAAAGGCACGACCATTTCCCTCATGCTGGTGGCTGGTGGACTGGCGGTGTTATTCTGTGCCTTGGGGCGCCTGGCAAAGCCCGCGCCGCCAGGCTCCCGCGGGCCTGCGCCGGGAATTTCTTCCAAAGCGGCCTTTGATAAGACCGTTTTTAGCGATCATAAATCTGCGGTTCGCGTCGCCAACGTGCAGATTGTGGATTTCGATCGTGATGGATTGAATGACATACTGGTTTGTGACTCGGCGAGAAATGCAGTCATCTTATATCGTCAAACCTCAAGCGGTCAGTTCACGGAGCGGGTTCTGGCCGACAATTTGAAGTGTCCGGCTCACGCAACGGTGGTGGACCTGGACCAGGATGGCGATCTCGATGTTGTCGTCGCCGTCCTGGGCAGCATTTTTCCCTGGGACGAACTGGTCGGCAAAGTCGTGTTGCTCGAAAACCAGGGGGACCATTTCACGCAGCACGTTTTGCTCAATGACGTGCGGCGCGTGGCCGATGTGCAGGCCGGCGACCTGGACGGCGATGGCGACATTGATCTGGCCGTGGCGGTATTCGGCTATGCGCGCGGGGAGGTGTTGTGGCTGGAGAACCTCGGCAAAAAAGATGGTCAATGGCACTTTCGCGACCATCAACTGCTCGACCGGCCCGGGGTGATTCATGTTCCAGTCGGTGATCTGGACGGCGATGGCGACCTGGACATTGCGGCGGTCGTATCGCAGGACGAGGAGGAATTGTGGACATTTGAGAACCTGGGGCAGGGCAGGTTCAAACCGCGGCGGATATACGCTTCATCCAACTACGACGTCGGGAGCGCGGGGCTGCTGATGTGTGACCTCGACAAGGACGGCAAGCTCGATCTGCTTTTACCGCAGGGAGACAATCTGGAAGATCCCTATGCCTGGCCTCAGCCGTATCATGGTTGTCTCTGGTTCAAAAACCTGGGGAATTGGCGATTCGAGTCCAAACGCATTGCGAGCTTCGGCGGCACTTACGCGGCGGCGGTGGGGGATTTGGACGGCGACGGCGATCTGGACGTCGTGTTGGTGAGTCTGTGCAACGACTGGAGCGACCCGACACGCCCCAGCGTGGTCTGGCTGGAGAACGACGGGCATCAGAATTTCAAGATGTGGTCGATCGATACAACTCCGATCGGTTTGATCACGGTGGCTTGCGGCGACCTGAACAACGATGGCAGGGCTGACATTGTTGCCGGGAGCCTCATTCTGCCACCCATCACTGAGCGGCGGGTCGAACGCGTTACGACCTGGGTGAGCAGGAAAGGCAAGAGATGACACGACTTCAAAAGCTTCTTGTTGCCGCCATTGCGCTCGAGCTGGCCGGGCTTTGCTTCTGGTGGCGGCGGTATTCGCGTCCCGGAGCGCTGCCACCCGTGGATTGGAGCGCGTGCATGATTGAAGACACAGTCGCAAGCGAAATCCGCGGAATGGAAAGTCGTCTTCAGTTCAATGATCCCTCAGGCTGGGCAGAACTGGGGGCCACCTATCGCGCCTTCGGCCTGTTTCCGCAGGCCGAGTATTGTTACCGGCAGGTGGACAAATTATCGCCGAAGGATCGGAGTTATTTGTATTACTGGGCGGAGTGCGCTGATCTGATGGGCCGGACTCGGGCGGCAACCAAACGCTACCGGCAGGTCATCGACGCGAAATTGTCCGTTCCCCTGGGCCTTCAGACGATTCAATACTGCTGGCTGAACATCGGCCAGGATCGTTTGCGCGAAGAGAATGTGCCGGCGGCGATGGATGCTTTGCGCCAGGCGCCGGACATTCCCAAGGCGAAATTTCTTCTGGCGCGGGTGTTGATCCGGTCCGGCCGCGCGAAAGAAGCCATTGCGCTGCTGGACGATCTCCTGCGCGACTCTCCCGGCGTGATCGAGTATAACCAGATGAAATCCTGGGCTGAAGACGAACTGGGCGATCAAGACGCGGCGCAGGAATTCTATGAGCGGTCTCTCCGTTCGCGACAGGAATTGTCGAAATCGGACCCGACTTACCAGGAGGTGCTGGAGCGACGCAAGAGCATGGGCAGCCAGTCGTGGCACGAAAAGAGTCTGCAACTCGAAACGCAGGGCAAACTACAGGACGCGCTGGAGTGGAGCCGCAAGGCGGTTCAGGCCTTTTGGGCCGAGGACCGTGCGCAAGAGCTCGCCAGGCTGGAGCTGTTGACGGGCCATCCCAAGGAAGCTATCGCATTGGCTGAGGAGTGCGTAAATCGGGTAGGCGCCTCCGCTAAAACGCTCGACATTATCGGCGTTGCCTCGGTTCAACTCGGTGACCGTGCCAGGGCGCAGCGCGTCTGGGAGCAGGCGATCGAGCTTGAGCCGACCCCGAATCTATATGGAAAGCTCGCGGAACTGCGGCGTCTGGCTGACGACGCCCTGGGAGCGGCTCGTTACCGGTCGTTGGAACAGTATCAGACAGGCAAAGACGCCTGGCTCAATAACGATCTCACCGCTGCGCGGGAACATCTTGAAAAGGCCGTCGCTTTGTACGACGGCCACCCTCACACCTGGTTTTACCTGGGCGAAACGCGTCGTTTTCTGGGCGACATTCCGGGCGCCAAAGCCGCGTATCGGCGTTGCTTGCAAATCAACCCTGACCACGGTCGTGCGTTGCGCGCATGGGAGCGGCTTAATCAGGAGAGTCGCAAATGAATCTTATCCTTGTCTGAATACCGTTCTGCGGTAACCTGCTCAGTCTGCAAAATCCAATTCGTATTGAGCGGGGGAGGAGGCGACCTCCTCCTCACCGACGTGCCCCCCAAGGTGAAGAAAGCTCTTCGTCGCCGCTTGCGGACAAATGGGGAAGGTTCAAGTGGCTCCTCGCGAAGCCGGTCAACGGCGCTTCATTGGCCGTCGTTCGCATTTGCATCGGCGCGGTGATGATTCTGGAGGCGTACTCGCTTATCCGACCCTCCGCGATGACGATGGGGCACACTCCTTCGGAAACATATTATACCGGTTCAGACATCAAGTTTCCCTTTCAGTATGAAGGATTCAACTGGCTCCCGTTATTGCCCCCTCATTGGATCTATGCGCTGGTTGGGATGCTGGCGCTGGCCGGTTTGATGATGGCATTGGGGTTTTGGTATCGCGTTTCTGCGGCCACGGTTTTCCTGATCTGGGCCTATCTGTTCCTGGTGGAATCGACGAGGACGTACTGGCAGAGCTACTATTACGTCGAATTGCTGTTCACCTTTCTCCTGCTTTGGATGCCGGCAGCCCGAAGGTACAGCGTGGACGCATGGCTCGCGCGCGATCAAGACTCGCCGCGAACGGTTCCGTATTGGACCGTCCTGCTATTACGCGGACAATTGGTGGTCATGTACTTTTACGGAGGCGTGGCCAAATTAAACGCGGACTGGTTATTGGATGCGGCGCCACTGCGGTGGAACCTTACGGAGGCGCACGTAACGGCACAATTCAAACCTTATCTCACTGCCGCACAACTCGGAGTTGTTAACAGCCTCTTGCACGATCCTTGGCTCGCGTATTTGCTCTGCTACGCGGGCGCGCTGTTCGATTTGTCCATCGGCCGGCTGTTGGTGGTCCGCCGAACGCGAGTTTTTGCCATGATCCTCATGGTGATCTTCCATGCAACCAATCATTTCGTCATCTACGATAACATTGACTGGCTTCCATTAGTAGGCGTCACGACCGCGCTGATCTTTCTGGATCCGGACTGGCCAGAGCGGTGGTGGAGTTGGCTGCGACGTCCTTCGGTCGCCAAACCGGATTGGGGTTGGTTCACCGCGGGAGCCATCGTGTTCCCGGTTGTCGGTGCTGCGCTGGGTTGGAAGTCGAAGGCCAGCGCGCCACCGCCGGAGAGGAAAGCACAATGTCACCTCGGACACTGCTCCGCGCCGTTCGTGGTTGTCTGGCTTGTCTGGCAGGCGCTGATGCCGGCACGTCATTACTTGATACCGGGTGACGGACGATTTACCTACGAGGGGCTTAGCTTCAGTTGGCGATTGAAAGCGGACGATCATCGTGCTTTGGGTGCTCAACTCTTCCTTGGAGACACGACGATTACCTCGCGCGACGAGGCGGGACGGACCGGGATCAATTGGGACCGATGGCACGGAGACAGGGTGGTGTATCGCAATGTCACACCAGGGCGGATCAACTGGGCGCAGCTTCCTGAAATCATGGTCCTGCTTGAACCCGTCGTTGGAGAGCGAATCATCTACAACCCCTTGGCCGGGTCGTCCGCGCTGCTCACAGAAGCGGAAGCAGATGATCGCGTGAGGAGCATCTGGCAGGAGCTTTACGGCCGGCAGCCGAAAGCCATTCGACCCACGGCCCCGCTTTCACAGGTCCTCGATTCAGTATCAGCGGCCTTAAAGATCGGAGGCCAAAATCCGGAAGCAGCGAAACTCGCCGAGCTCGCTTCCCGAATGATGCGCCTCGACCAAAATGAACCAGGACTCCAGCCGGCGGTGTTGATCCTTCGCGACGTCCGCGCGGCGCTCAATGAACTCCGCGACCGCGACAAGAGCGGGGAGATGAATCGCTCACTGCGATTGATAGCTCCCTTCGCGCTGGAACGAGAGAGCCACCACCCTGTCCCATTTCTGCTGATCGAAGACCCGCAATTGGCCGACGACGAATCGCGCAAAGATTCAGGCCGGGTCGATCGACATGCCTGGAAAGCCGGACCGCACACGCGCGAGGGAACAGGTCCCGGGGAGGTTCACGCGGGCGGTGATCCTTTGGTGATCTACACGAGCAACCTTCGCGCGGACGCCAGGGAAATGCTGCCCCAAGCGTGCATATTCGACTCTCAGGACAAGCCTGAGCAACCCGCGTATATTCGGTGGAACTGCCTTAAGGACCTGACCGTTTCAAAATTCAACCACATCAGCAACCAGGCATTCTACCTCAGACGATACGCGCGACGCGTCGCCAGCCTGTGGGAACAGGAGTACGGACGCCGGCCAGCCGTCCATGCCTCAACGGCAGTGTCGCTAAATGGCCGCCCATTTCAACAACTGGTCGATCCCGATGCCGACCTCGCCAGCGTGCCGGTGACCTGGTTCCGTCACAACCCTTGGATCCGAGACCTGGAAACGCCGCGAATCCCACGCGAGGCGCTGGCGGGAACGCCAGCTGATTGATTCACGTGACAGGAGCGAGTGGAGTCGCCAGTCGGTAAGGCGAAGCACAAGTCGTCCGCGGAGCGGCGCTTAGGATAGGGTACGAAGGGGTCCACTTGGCCGATTCAACCATGAAGCCGATCCGATCTGATCTGCGAAGCGATGCTTTTTAGAGGCGAACCGGCTCGATCCAGGGGTGGGCAGCAATAATTGTTAATTTTTTTATTGCAACCAGTAAGCGATTCTGATACTCATAACAGTGTTCCAGATAGTTCCCCGCGAAGGCAGGCGTTGTCACGCGCCTTGTAGGCGGGTGAGTGAGAGCAGTGTAGAACAATCAGATGCGTATCCTCCTATGAACACACCCAGTCGTACCACCTTGCTCGCCGCCGCTGTCGCGGCGGTGTTCCTGATTCCGAGTGCTGCCGTCAGAGCCGCAGCTCCCCCGACGCCACAGGGTTTCATTACGGCAAGAGACTATTACAACCTGAACACCGGCAACGGCGTTGACCTCTCCGGCTTGACTAATAACGCCAAGTTCCCTGATGCGCCGGATTTGGTCGATTATCCCACTCTATTTGAAGTGCATCCCGACGCTGACCCTACTCAGACACCCACTGGCAACCCGCTCGGGCTCTCCGACTACGGTTCGCAGATCATCGGTTACTTTTACCCGACCACCACGGGGCCTTACACCTTCTATCTTTGTTCGGACGACCATTCGATTCTGTACCTGAGCACAGACGACAGCCCGGCGAACAAGCACCTGATCGCGGTTGAAACGGCCTGGTCCAATCCGAGGCAATATGACACATCGTCGGGCGGCAGCGACCTGACGGCCAAGCGGTCCGATCAATATACTGGAACTCAATGGCCCACTAAAAACCCCGCCGGCACCGCAAATATCACCCTGACCACGGGCAAAGCGTACTACATCGAAGCGCTGTTCAAAGTAGGCGGCGGCGGCGATAACTTGGCCGTCAGCCTCGACGCGACGGCGCCGATTCCCGGCACAATGTTGTCGTCGTTTGATCGGGCCACGGCGACCGCGCCGTTTGTCTCCTCATTCACCGGCCATGGGGGCGGATTCTATTTTCAGATCAAGGAAACAACTGGCGGCAGCCAGGTCAACTTCAGCTCGGCTCAATTAAAGTTCGATGGCGTTTCGGTCACCCCGACTGTAACCAGAGTGATTGACCGGGTGGTGGTGGCCTACTTGACGCCAGCTCCTTTGACGGCCGGCTCCGCTCACACCGCGGTCCTGACATTTGCCGACAACGCAACGCCCCCCCTGACACAAAGCTCGACCCATCAATATACCGTCGGACCTTACTCGACTGTTCCGGCCGGATACGCCTTGTCCAGTGCGGCGACTGATCCGGGAATGAAGGCGCAGGTGTACCAGATTGATTTTGTGCGCGCTCCAGGCAATTCGGATTCGATTGCGAACGCCGAGCAACAGTGGGCGCGGGGTTTCATCGATAAGACCACCGGCCAGCCTTTTGCGAACGTGGCAAATGCGCAAGCGCAAGCCGGGCCGATTAACGTTGCCTCCATCAATTGGAACGGCGCGATGGACGCGGCCTGGCCGGACACCGATCTGGGCATGGAGATTGGCGATTTCCAATCCACGAACAACCCGCCGATGAACATTTTGGACGTGCCGATTCCCGGCATACCCGGGACGGCCTCAGATCCTAGTACAGGGACCGATGGCGGCCGAGCGGTGGACAACATCGTGGCCGAGCTTGAAACCTACCTGCACCTGGCGCCCGGATTCTATCGCATGGGCGTGAACAGCGATGACGGCTTCAAAGTGACGGTGGCCCCCGGCGTTCCAAACCCGTTTGGTCTGGTGCTGGGTTCGTTTGACGGCGCGCGTGGTTCATCCGATACCCTGTTCGATTTCGTGGTTACTGCCGATGGTTACTATCCCTTCCGCCTGCTCTGGTGGCAGGGTGACGGTGGGGCGAACCTGGAATGGTTTGTGGTGGACCTTGCCACCGGTAACAAGTATCTCGTCAACCAGAACGATCCGAA
>QHOP01000588.1 GCA_003219345.1 Verrucomicrobiota bacterium | reverse complement strand
CCGCTGATAGATGACATCGAGTTCAGTCTGCGCCTGCCTTCGGTTTCCCCCTGCGGACAGTCGGCCCATCATCCGCAGCCATGAGCTTCCTGCGTTCTTGAGCCGCTGGCCCCAATCACCCTTCTCGACCTGGGGGATCATCTGCATTGGCCACCAAAGGTCGGGATTTGCGCCCACTTCAAATCCAAAGAAATCGGGAGGCGTTACTCCGACGATGGTCAATGGCGCGTCCTCGAACCGGATTGTCTTGCCCACCACGGCTGGATCAGCGCCAAACCGCCGCTGCCAAAAGTTGTGGCTAATCACGGCGACCGCCTGCGGATTACCAACCCGATCATCGTCGGCCGTGAAGGTCCGACCAAGCGTGGCTTGCACACCGAGCACCGCAAAAAAGTCACCCGTGACTTCCTCGGCGTGGATGAACTCGGTGTCTTTTCCGCCTAGCCCAGAGGCGACCATGCGTCGTTTGAAAACGCCGCCAGTTGCGAAAAGGCCGGAAAGACTGCGACCGCCGTCTCGAAGCTTTTCATAAAGCGGATAAGAAAAGGTGTAGCCCGGACCCATGCGTCCGAGCGACGTCACCAAAACCAGTTCTTCTGGGTTTTTAACTGGAAGTGAACGCAACAGCAGCGTATTGATTACGCTGAAGATGGCCGTGTTCGCTCCGATGCCGAGCGCGAGCGTGAGCACGGCCACGATGGTGAAGCCGGGGTTCTTCAGCAACTGCCGGAAGGCGAATTTGAGATCATTCATAACGCAGAGCCTCCATCGGATCGACTTTAGTCGCCTGCCGAGCCGGAACATAGCCCGCAACGATGGCTGCCCCAATCAGGAGAGCTGAGGACACGGAAATGGAGACCGGGTCTATCGGCGGCAAGCCGTAGAGCTGCGTGGAAATAAGACGTTGGGTGGCGAGAACAGCAGGAATCCCGATGACGAGACCGGCTGCGAGCACGATGAGTGTTTGCCTTAAAATTAACGAAACAACCTGTTTTCGTTGAGCGCCAAGGGCCATGCGGATTCCGATTTCCCGGGTTTGCTGCGTGACGGCGTATGAGGTCACTCCATATATGCCGATGCAGGCGAGGAACAGGGCGAGCAAAGCGAAGAAGCCGGATATCTGAGCGATCAGGCGCTGGTCAACAATCGATCGTCCGATTTCTTGTGTCATCGTTCGAGCGTCGGAAATGGGAAGATTTGGATCGACCCGGGCCACGGTGGCGCGAACGGCCGAAATGGCAGCACCGGGTTCACCAGAAAAACGAATTTCAAAATCGCCGAGATACTGGATTCTTTGCGAATAGGGGTAGTACGCGGCCGCTCGATCTGCTTCACGCAGGTTCTCGTACTTGGCGTCTTTTACGACCCCAATAATTTCTCGTTCATTCTCCGGTCCCGCGTCAGGTCCGCCAATGCGGAAGCGCTGTCCGGTGGGTGACTGACCGGGGAAGTATCGTCTCGCCAGAGTTTCGTTCACCACGGCAACTTTGGTTGAGGTTTCTGTGTCCCGGGTGTCGAAGGCGCGCCCGGTCAAAAGGGGGATGCCCATGGTGGCAAAATACGCTGGACCAACGACGTTGTGAGAAACGATTCGGTCGCCGTTCTCCAGCGGTTTCCTCGTGTTGATATAAGTAGTCCATCCTCCTTGGTTAAAGGTGAAAAAGGAAAAGCTGGCAGCGTGAATACCTGGCAACGCACTGACTCGCCGTTCGATTTCCTGATACAGCGCAAGCAGGCGCTGGTCCTCTTTGTAACCAGCGGAGGATTCATCGACCTGGAATAATAAAACGTTTTCCTTGGTGAAGCCCATATCCATGCTCGTGAGATTCACGAGAGTTCGAAGGAACAGTCCCGCCCCGGTCAGCAAGGCCAATGAAAGAGCTACTTGACCCATCAGGAGTGCGCGGGCGAGCGCACTGCGCGCTTGAGCTGGAGCAGAACCTTTGCCTTCCTTTATCTCCAAACCGCATTCCACTTGTGTGGCACGAAGAGCGGGCGCGATACCGAAGATCAAAGCAGTCGCAATCGCTATAATTGATGTGAAGGCGAGCACCCAAAAATCGAGCGTGACTTCAATGGGGACCGGTTGCGGGCCACTGGAGACCATCATCAAGAGCAGGCGAGCCGCCCATTGGGCCATCGCCAGTCCCAGTGCTCCACCCAGGAGAGAGAGTAGCAAACTCTCGCTCAGCAATTGACGAATCAAGCGCCAGCGGGTTGCTCCGACCGCCATGCGAATGGCGATTTCGCGCTGTCGGGCTGTGGCACGCGCCAGCATCAAATTCGCAATGTTCGCGCAGGCGATGAGCAAGACCATTGCGACAACAGACATGAGGATGCTTAATGGTTTTGAAAACTGCTCTCGTAGTTGCGACAGACCTGTTGCAGCGGGAGTAAGATCGATTCGCGCGTGCTGTAGGTCTTCCAAATCTTTCTTCGTGGGCTGCGGTCCCGCGTAATCCTGCAAGGTCCGCTTGAATACCAGGTTAATCTCCGCTTCCGCTCTGGCCATGTTCGCTCTTGGTTTCAGTCGTCCAACGACGTGCAGAGATTGGAAAAATTTATTCGTCAGTCCGTTCCATCCCGGAGAAATCTGGGCCTCCATGGCGAGTGGAATCCAGAAATCCGGGCACTCACCGACCGTAGTGCCAAAGAATTTGCGCGGAGTGATACCAACAATGCTGTAAACGGTGGATCCGATCGTCACTGTCTTTCCGGGGACGAATGGTTCGTTTTCGAATCGCTGGGTCCACCAAGAGTCGCTGGCGACCGCGATGGGATGGCCACCCGGTATTTGGTCGTCCGCGTCGGTGAACAGAC
>QHOP01000587.1 GCA_003219345.1 Verrucomicrobiota bacterium | reverse complement strand
GCCCAGTCCTCGTTCGGAAGCTCCGTATCACGCGAACAGTCCGCTCAAGCCGGCGTTTGCCTCCGATCTGGATGAGCTGGTCGAAGAGAGCCACGTTCCGCTCTGGATTCACGGGCACACGCATTACAACGTGGACTACGTGATCGGTTCAACCCGCGTATTGACGAATCAGCGGGGCTACCCAGATCACCTCTGCCAAGATTTTGATCCTTCATTGGTCGTTGAAGCTTGACCTTCTTATCCCGTTGGCCGAGCAGCGCAGGCGGTGGTTTGGAAAAGTGCTTGCGCACGGCCACCAAGAGGCTGGCGCGATTCCAGTACGGGAATCCAAATTTGGTTGATAGTTGAGAGTTGCGAGACAGTCAGTTCACCCGACTGACACGACTTTCAACCCTTCCGCTTTGGCAAGTTGCGCCTGGCACGAGTCGGTGGTGAGGAAGAGTTCGCTTTCGAGCGTGAGCGCGCCGGCCACGTGGAGGAGATCAATCGATCGTGCGCCCAGGCGTTCCGTGTGGGCCGTGGAAAGGTTCGCGGCGCGCGTGATGGCGGCGTCCATGTCCAGCGCCACGTCGAGCAAGGCGCGACGGGCGACCAGATGTTCGAGCCGTGTCAGTGCGGCGTCGCGTTCGCGCGCGACGTGTTGGCGTTGGCGGGAAGCGATCGAGCGGCGCTGATGAAAGGCGCGTTGCAGGATGGCGTTCCGCACTTCCAGCGCGTGCAAGGGCAGATAAAACAGCTTGGGCGAATCAAGCCGGCGATACTCGGCGATGGCTTGGGGTGAATCCGCCTCACCCGTCACCAGGCGAAGAATGAAGCTGCTGTCGGCGTAGGCTCTCACCGGCGCGATTCTTCGAGGAGTTTGGCCGCGCTGATTTTCGACGGCTTTTCGCGCAGGACTTCATCCAGGATTTCGTCAATCGCCCGGCGGCGTTCCGCCTCGCCCGTGTCCGTGCCGTCGGCCGGTTGAAGAATCCAGAGCGGGTGGCCATTGTCCGTAACCTGCACGGGTTTGCCGGCGCGCGTCATGCGCTTGACTTTGCGCGGTTCACGGACCAGCGTGCGAAGCGAAATCGTTTTCATACTGTCAGACACTACCGGCTGACAGAGGTTGTGTCAATCCCGGGGCTTATGCAGGCGGAAAAACTGGACGGCGTTGGTCGTGCTGACGGAGACGCTAAAGACGGCACCGTTGATGGTGACCACGTTGCTGATCGGCTGCCAGAGGCTGGCTGCGTCAAGGCTGAGAACGCTTTCCACCGAGAAGCCAGTGTAGTTGGTCGGCCATTGGAGAAGGACTTCTGCGGGCGCGGTTTTGGCGATGGTCAAGGTGGGCGGCGCGAAGCCAATTGTGTAGGTTAAATCGTCGAAGTAAACGGTCTGGCCGCTGCCATCGATGTGGGTCGTGATCATGCCGCAGCGATTAAAATGGGCGCCGATCTGTTTGTGGCCCGCATCGAGATTGAGCGTCACCGCCTGCCCGTCCAGCGTTACGGTGATACTGCCGGTTCCGCCGTTACCATCAGGATGGTAATCCAACGTCCAGTGACGCGACTCACCGTCCGGATAAAGGTAGGGCGGCGTCGGTGTGCCACGACCGCCGTCGGCCCGCACGCCTTCCTGGTCAAGGCCGTAGGTCGGGTAAAGGTAAAACCCCTCGGAGCTTGGGCCTTCGATGGCTGCGCCAACAAAGTTCTCCGGCGTCGCGGAGTTCTGGGAGTCGTTGCTGCGCATACTGTCGTCTGAGTGGAAAAAGCCAATCAGGGTCGTGCTGTCGCTGACACCGCGGTGAAACCCAACTTTACCCTCAGCATGCAACGGCTGATTGAGAGATAATGTGTCATTGAGCCGACCGCCATAATAGGCCATGCGCGTTCCGTTAAACTCGACGCGCGAATCGCCGCGAAACGTGTGGCCGCCGATCTCACCCCCGCTTTGTCCGCCGGCAAAGTTCGATCCAGGGCTATAGCCGAAATCGAATCGCGGACGAACGTTGGTGCTGGTGTAGGTCCTGCGGTTATTCCGCTGGTCCCAACCAGGATCTGAATTGAATGGGTGCGCTTCTCCGTTAATCGTCACGTTATCCAGCCAGATTTGTCCAGGGTCGTCAGCGCTCTTCATGACATTGAGAATACCGAAGCGGTTAAACATTGCGCCATCGGCTTTGTGGCCGGAGTCGAGGGTCATGACGGTGGAGTAGCTGCCGAACGTGGCGGTGACAGTGCCCAAACCGCCAGCGCCATTGGGATCGTAGTTGAGGGAGAACGGGTAGTCGGCTGCGCCGCTGGGAATGGCTGCCTCTCCGCCGAACGACGTGCCGCCAGCTCGCCACAAACCAGTGCCATACTCGAGATACGCCAGAAAATAAGTGCCTCGGCCGTAGATTCGCAGGGCAATGGTGTTGGGCGTGCGCCACTCGTTGACGGTGTCGGCGTTGAAGAAACCAATCAGGGTATGGCCACCACCCTGAGGCACATTCAGGATGCCCGAGGCGGAAAGTGGATCGTTGAGCGACGTGGGCGCAATGACCTTCCCATAAAATGCGGGCTCGCCTGCCGGCGTGATGAAGCCGCCAATTTCGCCAGCTGGTCCGCCGGCATTGGTACTGGAACTGAAGCCGAAGTTTTGGACGATCTGTCTGGGGGACGGATCTGTCGCGCGGTTATTGCGGCCATCCCAGCCTGGATCCACGTCGAATGTTTCCGTCTTCAGCAACAAGGGTTGACCGTGAGTTGACTCGGCGACCGTCAAAATCATACAGGAAAGCGCGAGTCTCATTCTGACAAAACCACCTTGCCAAGCAGAAAGAGGATTATTCAGTTTCTCTACGAACGCAAAGGTTTACCCGGTAGTCAACATCGTGAGCGGCGTTATCGACATTTACTACAGCAAACCGTTTCAGATTCCCGCCTTCGATTGGCCCAAAAGAATGGCCGTTGAATTTGAACATCTTGTCCACGCGCTGTAAGAACGCGGGGCGAATCACAGTTTGGAACCCGCCCGTGCGTTCCCCGTTGGCGGGATATTCGAGTTTCGTCGAAAGAAATTCTCGCGGTCGTATTTGTACTTGATGCCTGCCAGTCGGGAAAAGTTCACCGAGTAAACGGCGGCTGCGCCGCTTCTCGCCTCGTAGGTCTGAAAGTTCGCGTAGATCCGTTCATCCCCGCTCGGACGCAGCAGTCGCAAGGATTCGTCTGCCCATTCTGTCAGACGCTGGCCGGTCGCAAGATCGTTCCAGGTGTAGGTCAGTCGGACATTCAACCCGCCCGCCTGTCGCAGTGGAAAAGCCGTCGCGCTCGGCGCCACACGGCAGACCTGCCCATGCATGTAATGACTAATCCCCATGATGGTCTCCAGAGAAGCCTGCCCAAATCGGTCCACAATAACGTCGATCAGATCGTCCGACAGCCGATCGCGATAAACCGTTTGAATTCCGCGAAACTGTGGCGGAGGCGTGTTAGCCGGGTTCGTCGCTGCCGGTCTTTCCGCGAGCGCTGCAAACTCCTGCCGCTTGACGAATTCTTTGGTCGGAGGCGCGATCGCTCGCAACGACCGCAGGGTCTGTTCGGCTTCAGTCTCGCTGCCGGCATGGCAGAGACTAACGAAAACGCCGCGTTCGCCGGGAGTCAGATTGAGCGTCGCCTGGAACGCATCGGGCGCGTCATCCATCAATTCGCGAAAAAACCGCAACACCACTCGCGCATCGCGGACCGAATAATGAATATCGCCTCCCGTGACGGGGCCGATCGGATGAAGCCGGCACTCAAAGGACGTCGTTACGCCAAAATTCGCGCCGGCGCCGCGCAACGCCCAGAAAAGGTCGGGATTACGTTCGGAGTCAGCCGTAAGAACGCGTCCGTCCGCGGCCACAACTCGAGCCGAGAGCAAATTATCGCACGAAGCGGCGTGCAGTCCGGAGAGCCAGCCCAGTCCACCGCCAAGAATGACACCGCTCGCGCCAACTTCGGGACATTGTCCGAGCACCGGAGGCCGTTCGAACATCCCCATCCCAGGTGACTATGCCCGCCTGCGCGCACTGCCACTTCCAATTCATGACGCCGCGCAAACTCCACAGTTCGCAACGCATCCTCTTCGTGCGCGCATTGCACGATGACCCGCGGCCTCCGCTCCGTTGCTACGTTCCAATAAAAGACCCGTCGCGCGTTTTCATAGGACGGATCGGTGGGGAGAATCAGACGTCCTTTGAGTTTGGCGCGCAAGCCGTCGATAGCGCCAGGACTGAGGCCACCTCTGTCGATGAGCTGAAGGCGCCGACAGCCGGCGGCAAACCCTGCTGTTCCCGCGGCGGCGACCGTTCGTTTGATGAAGTTGCGTCGCGTGTACCGGATCATGGCCGAGTCTAGCCTGCCTTGAGCGCCTCAGAAAAGCCAGCGGAGGCCAAAGCAAAACAGGCCGCAAATCAGCGATCCGAGGCCAAGAACAATAGCGCCAGGAAGGCGTTTCTGAGGAAGCTTGAACCACATATGAAGTCAGCGCCCAGTCACGGCTGTTGCGAGGATCATCCATTTGAACGCCGGTGAAGCTGTGGAGCGCTTTGATTACGCCCCATGGGTTCACTTCGGCTCGTCGCACGGTGACGCGCTTTTGGGCCAAGTCGGCTTTGATGAAAAAGAAATGGCCCGGGCGCCTGACTTGAAAATCGAATTGATTGGGGTCTGTGCGCGTGGTGGTCCACATAATTTCACCTTCGATTTTAAGTTGTTTCAGAATCTCGTGCGCCTGCGCAAGGTCGCCCGTCACGTCAGCGCCGGGAACAGTAATATCGCGCTCGTAGTTCGTTTCTTTGCGGTTGGTCCAGAATTCGGCAAAGGTCCATGTCGGATGGTTCAGGAGCAGGCCGCTGAAGGCAAACAGCCAAATGAAGAAGAGCAGAAACAATCCAACGTAGAAATGCAGTTTGCGATTCCAGCGCTCGAATCGGGCCTGGAATCGAGGGCCATTCGGCGATTGGCCCCGACCTGTTGGTTCAGTGGACGAGGGCATACACCATTCCGAAAAACGATAACGCCCCCGCGAAAAGCAGGATAAATCCGACCGATCGTTCAGCGCGCAGCACATACCAGAGGTAAATGCCGCTGACCGAGATAAACAGGATCAGATAAACCGTTGCGTCGGCCATCCAACGCCACGCCCTCATATAGAACCAGTTCATCCGGATATTAGCCCCGTGTTGGCCCGGAGATTTATGGAGCGTCACCAGGGCATCTGCCAGACCTGTCTCACGGGTTACGATGGTTGCCTCACGCGTGGGGATGTCGATGGTCACGGTCGTCTCGCGTCCGGGGATTGTTACGGGGATGATCAACTTCTGCTCTTTGACCATGTGCCGTACGAATCCGACCTCGCCGGGAACATCAGCTTTTTCAAGAGTCGGCCTAAGCCCATTGATGAGCGGCCGTCCCGAAAGCGTCGTCAAGTCTTGGGGAAGGGGCAACGCCGATACGACGCGTGTGGTGGAAGTTTCTGAAGCGATCCTCGGCAGCCAGGAGTGTACCAGAAAAAACACGCTAATGGCAAAGACGAGCACGAATGGACTGATGAAAAGGCCAAGGTACAGGTGAAGGTCTCGAATGATTCGGTAAAATCGCCCTCTCATTCGGCGAGGACTCTTTCAGAATTTGAAGACCACGCAAATTCGTCGCCATGTAAAAATCTCACCTGACAACGGTGTTGAATGTCAACGAGGTTCATAGCCGCAGGGTAAAGCGACGCCCGAATGGAAGCCACCAAAAACCTGCAGGTTTATTTGCGCGGGAAGAAACCGGTCGGCGTTTCTTGACACAATTAGAATGAGAAAAAGATTGGGTTCGGTCAGTGCCAGTTTGTTACTTGTTCCTCTCCGTTCACTCGCTCCATTTCGGGAGTGTAGTTCACCAGCAGAACGCTCGTTTGACATGCGAGAGACGGAGAGGGCAGGACTCTACGCTCCCACGATTTTGAGGTAGACCCGTTCCAGTGTTGCTCATCCAGAAAATGTTTCGCCCGCTACAACCACCGAATTGTCAGTTCGCCGGCGCACACGAAACACGGACCAAATCACCGCTTCGAGAGCGTCCCAGAGCCGAATCGTGTCCAGGATGGGATTCACGAAGCCGGTGAGCACACAGTAATGACTGTTTTTGGGGTCGGTGTGGTGTTGAGCATGGTGACGCGGCGTCTGAAGCAGCCAGATGCGCTGCAGGAACGTGATAATCGGTCCGTTTTCCACAGGCGACCGATGTGCCCACTTGTGAATCTGGTTGGCATTTACGCCCAGAGCTACGAATAACCAAACGTGCCAGGTGAGGAAGCCGGATAGCCAGGCACACAGCAGAACGAGAAGCCCCAGACACAATAACAGCCACGAGCTATGAAACCAACCGTGCCGTGTGAAGTATCGAGGGTTGTGGTGATGCAGGATGTTCGGCTGCGTGACCAGCCGGCCGGTGATCGGCCATTCCTCGCGGCCAAAGGCATCCTCAAGCCAGTGGAACAGGCCCGAGATAAAATCCGCAACCAACAGGGTGATGATGACTTCAAGGACAACCATGCTCGCAGCGTAACGTCGCTTGCTGCCCTGGTGTTAATAGATAAAAATCCCTTCTGACATAGACCCTATCTAT
>QHOP01000586.1 GCA_003219345.1 Verrucomicrobiota bacterium | reverse complement strand
ACCAGGAGATTTCCGGTGCGGCCGTCGATGGGTGAGCGGATGGAGGTGAATTCGAGGTTGAGCGCCGCGTTGGTGATGGCCGCCCGATCCGCCAGCACCGTGCCGCGGAGCGTGTCGAGGTTGGCCTGCGCCTTGTCGTAGTCGTCACGCGAACTGATGTTGGATTCAAACAACTTTTTCGCCCGCGCAAACTCAATCCGCGCGTTCTCCAGCTGCGCCTCGTCGCGCGCCAGGTTTGCTTTCGCCTGGTCGAGCGCTGCCTGCGACGGGCGCGGGTCGATGGTGAAGAGCAGATCCTCTTTCCGCACTTCCTTACCCTCCTGAAAATGAACCTGGACCAGTTGTCCGGTGATCTGCGAACGCACGGCCACCTTGGAATATGGCATCACGTTGCCGATCGCCTGGATTTGCACCGGCATGCTTTTCGCCATTGCCTTGCCGACCAGCACGGGCACCGACGCGCCCACCTCGCTTTTGCCCTGTTTTTCAGCGCTGGCCTCCTGGCGGGAACAGCCGGAGAGGCTGAAGCCAACGGCCAGCAGAAGCGGTAAACTCCCGTGAATGAGAAAATGCCGCAGCCGCCCCAAACAGGCAACGGCGCGGCTCGTTTCACCGAAAGAATTCGAGTGTGCTGTCATTCAATTAGCCCTTGATTCTCCTGTCGCGCAATTTCCTCGCCCATCCGCTCACCGTTCCTGGGCCGCAAAGCCGTGCCCATCCAACGCAGAAACGCGATGCGTTCAACTCGAAAGCGTGGATCGTCCGGGCAAAGCCCCGTAATCAATCGCACGACCTGAGGAAACGCGAGGGCGTACGTCGTCAGCGAAACCATGGCCAGCAACACATGCCGCGGGTCGAGTTCCGGCGCGATGTACCCGCGCTTCTGCCGACTGCGGATGTTCTCCACCCCGGCCGCAGCCGCTTTGCAACGCGCCTCTTCGTCCATAACCTTTCCCTTGCCCGCCTGCAAAGCCTCCCATTGCTGCAATCGAATCCAATCCGTGTCCTGCAGCGCCAACTCAAACCAGTAGGGAAGACTTTCCGCCGGATCGTCGGGCGACCCCGCGGCCCAGGCGGCTCGTTGTGCCATCTTCCGGCGCAAGACCTCGCGAAACAATCCCGCCTTGTCGCCGAAGTAGTGATAGAGCATCCGCTTGTTGATCGCGGCCCGCCGGGCGATGACGTCCACGCGGGCGCCGGCAAAGCCTTTGGCGGAAAACTCCTTGAGTGCCGCCGAGAGGATTTGTTCCCGCGTGCGTTGGGGATCGCGCGCGCTCCCTTTCCACTGGCTGTTTTCCGTTGGAGCCGGGCCTTTCATTTCGAACAACGTTAGAGACACGACAAGTAACCAAACGGTTACTTACCCTGCAAACGACGCGGCGGCGAGACGAACTGCATCCTTCCGGCCAGGATTTATCCCAGGCAGTCACCCTGTCCCCAGAATTCCCCGAAGTGTAACTTCGCCCATTGAAACCCCAGAACCGAGGGAGAACATCGAACGTCGAACATCCAACTTCCAACGCCGAAGTGAGCGAGGATTCGCGCTGCCATTCGATGTTCGGCGTTGGATGTTCGATGTTGGATGTTGGATGTTCCCTCACCCGACCTCCGGGCACCTTCTCCCCCCCACTGGGGGAGAAGGACGGGATGAGGGGTACGGTTCATGGGGAGGGCGAGGGTGTAATTCCACCCATCGTTACGGTTAAGGCAATGGCGGTTTCTCCCGGTGCCAACCGGCGCTCTGCTCGTAGGCGTGCGCGAGTTTCAAAATAGTGGCCTCGCCGAACGGTTTGCCCAGCAGTTGCAGGCCAATCGGCAGTTTCGGCGATTGGGTGAAACCGCACGGCACGCTGATGCCGCAGATGCCAGCGA
>QHOP01000585.1 GCA_003219345.1 Verrucomicrobiota bacterium | reverse complement strand
GGATCGAGTTCCTGAAAGAAACGCCGGAGCAGGTGGCGCAGACCATCGCGAAATATCGTCAATTGTTGCGCGGCGAAATCACCGGCGCGCAGCTCTGGCGCGAATTGAAATTGCTGAATCAGCTCGGCGTGACGAGGGGGCAGATGGCGTAAACAGAAGTTTGCACCGCTGACGTGCCGGCGGTCGGAGCTGACTATCGTTCTACCGTGAGAGTGAGATCGTAATCCGTCTCGGAGTCCCCTTTCTCTTTGCCGCCATTGTCTTTTGCATCCTTGCCGACACTATAAACCATAACCGAGTCTTAACTATGTTCCCTTCAAGACCGCCCGCGCCGGCGCGCCGTCGCTGTCGCGGATTTTCACCGGCAGACAAATCAGGTTGTATTTGCCGGGTTTCACTCTGGTGAAGTTCAATCCTTCGATGATCCAGATTCCAGCTCCGAGCAGAACCTGGTGGCACTCCACGCCGTCGCGCTGGAAACCGCCGACGGAGAGGTAATCGATGCCAATCGTGCGAATGCCACAATCGACCATGTGTCGCGCGGCCGCTTTGGAGATATGAACGAACTTCACGTCAAAATCTTCGTTCCACCACTCGCGTTTCGAATTCTGCGTCTTGAGCAGGATGCGCTCGCCTTTGCGTAGCTTATGCTTCTGCAACTCGGCTGGTTTCACCGAATCGTCGTCTTTGATTTCGATCACACGGCACGGGCCGATCACCGCGTCGAACGGGACGGTGTCGAGCGGCGCGCCGTCTTTGATGAAGTGGTTCACGCCGTCCATGTGCGTGCCGGCGTGGCAGCACAAATCCATTTTGGAAACGTTGCAGACGGCGCCCTGGTTCATGTCGGCGAAGCGTTCGATGTTGACCGACGGGTCGGTGGGCCAATGCACCATGCCGGTGTGCAGCGGGACAGAGACATCAATCCATTTGCTCATAGCAGTCTGTGCGTAGTCGGGCTGGATCAAATCGTTAAATCGTTAAATCGTTAAATCGTTGAACCGTTGGATCGCGGCTTTGGCGGAGGTTATGGGTTTCACGATTCAACGTTTTTAACGGTTCAACGATTCAACGCTCACACCAGCGCGATGACATTCTTGATGCCGCTGACTTTCCCCAACAACAGGTCGCGATACTGGTCGATCTTGTAACGGCCGGTGATGAGTGAGCGAAGCGCGGTCGGCCAGCGTTTCAAGAATACGCTGAGGTCGCGGATGGCGCCTTCAAACGCCTCACGATCGGCATTGACCGTGCCGACGACGACCTGATTTTTCAACACGAGGTTGCGCATGATGAGGTCGGCGTCAACCGGCACCGGCGGTCGGGGGGCGGGAATGCCAGTGAAGACATAAACGCCGTTCAGCCCCAGCACGCGCAGGACGTCGTAGGAAATTTTTGCCGTGCCGACGGCTTCGTAAACGAGATCGATGTTGCCGATTCGCTCGGCGAGCTGGTCAACGCTTTCGACTTCGCAGGAGATGTATTTCGCGCCGATGGATTCGACGAGTTCGGACTTTGGGTTCGGCGCTTTGGACCGCGAATAAACGCAGGTTTTGAAGCCGTTTACCATGAGCACCATTGCGCCGAGGATCCCGACCGGGCCCGCGCCCAGCACGACGGCGGTCTTGCCTTTGCCAATTTGGTCCGCCCGCGTGTTCGGCGCGACCCAGGGCAACCGCTGCTGCACTTTTCGCACCTGAGCCAACCCTTTCTCCGCGACCGTGAGCGGTTCGACCAGCACGGCCACGTCGCGCAGCTCCGGCGGGACGTAGGTGAGATATTTTTCCTCGTCCACGTATAATTCAGTCATGAAACCGTGCGTCATTTTGATGCCGCGCTCGGTGAAGTCGCCCGTGAAACAGAAATCCTGCTTCTCCTCGCGGCAGGGCAGGCAATGCGCGTGCGGGCACGGACGCCGAACTGAAGGAACAACGAGGTCACCGCGCTTGAACCGCGAGACGCCGTCGCCGATTTCGATCACTTCGCCGAGCGATTCGTGACCCAGCACGAGGTAATCAAATCCGTTCGGCGGCGAGCCGTAAACAAACGTGCAAATCTCGCGGTCCGTGCCGCAGACGCCCACCTCGAGGGACCGGATCTTTACCTGGTTCGTCGCGGAGATTTTCGGCGCCTCGTGCTCGATCAGCCGCACCTCGCGCTTGCCGGGGAGGACTCCGACGGCTCGCATCATGGATTTTGCCATAAAGGTATTCTGTTGGCTCA
>QHOP01000057.1 GCA_003219345.1 Verrucomicrobiota bacterium | reverse complement strand
CGTCATTCGTTATTCGTCATTCGTCATTCGAAATTCGTTCTTTTAGCAACATGTCCACCGTTGTCATCGCACCCTTCAACGTCGTCAATTACCCCGAAGGCAGCGGGCACTTCTGGGTGTACCTGCAATACGCGCTCGGCCTGCGGCAACTGGGATGCGAGGTTTACTGGCTCGAAGGCTTCCGCGCCACGGGCCACGCGGAAAAAAAAGCTGCCGCGCTGGCCACGTTCCGCGCCCGGATGGAACAATTTGGGCTGGACCGGAACGTCCTCCTTTACCTCATGCGCAGCAACAAACCCTCGTCCAAACCTCCGACGGAGTACGTCAACGTGACCCGCGACGAGGCCGAAGCCATCTTTCAGCGGGCAGACCTGCTGTTGAATTTCCACTATACCATCACCCCGGGGCTGCTGGCACGCTTCCGCAGGACGGCGCTGGTCGATATCGATCCGGGATTGCTGCAATTCTGGATCAGTCGCAAACAACTGTCCGTGCCACGGCATGATTTCTATTTTACCATCAGCGAGAACGTCGGCAAGCCGGGCGGCAGGATTCCCGATTGCGGTTTGGCCTGGATTCCTATCCAACCGGCGGTCTGCCTCGAACGATGGCCTTATACGTTTGATCCACGTGCTGAGGCTTTCAACACCGTCTCCATCTGGGATTCGTCCGACTGGGTCGTGGATCGGGAGGAAGAGTACGAAAACACCAAGCGTGTGGCATTCCTGGAGTTCGCCGACCTGCCCCGGCTGACCCGCCAGCCGCTGGAGCTGGCGCTGTTTCTCCGAACGGAGCGCGACCTGGTGGAGCAGCGCGATCTGCAGAGCCGCGGGTGGCGCATCCGACACTCGCGCGAAGTTGCCGACAACCTCGAGAATTACCAAACCCATATCCAACGTTCGCGCGGCGAGTTCAGTTGCGCGAAACCGTCCTATATCAAACTGCAGACCGCCTGGGTTAGCGATCGCACCGTCTGTTATCTGGCCAGCGGCAAACCCGTGGTTGTGCAGGACACGGGGCCGAGCGCGTTTCTTCCCAATGGCGAGGGAATGTTTCGATTTACCACGCCCGGGCAGGCCGCCGGTGCGCTCGAAGCCATTAACGCCGACTACGAGCATCACTGCCGCGCCGCGAGGAAGCTTGCCGAAAACCACTTCGATGCCCGAAAGGTTGCGAGCAGAATCCTGGACTGCGCAATGGGATGAACCCGGGTGGGGCGAGACTCCGTCGAGCCCTAATTTTTCTGTCGTCGGGAGATCAGGGATCGACGAAGTCTCGCCCCACCTTTTATGGTCACTATGCGCGGTCGCAAAATCGTGGAAGCTCTTCATGAACCTATTTTCCCCAAGAAAAATCAGTTCAGCGACCCATAGTCGGTAGAGGTGGCGGCAGTGTGAGATGCCATCATGCCGCTGCAAACGCCAGCGTCGCTGTTGCCGGATGTGGAGACGTTGACCGCGTGTCTCGCCTCTGTGTTCAACGGCCACGATTCTTGCGGCGAAGGGGTAAGAATCCTTGATCGAAAGCTGCCGCGGATGATGAGTACATTTCCGAATGAGGTCGTGACCTGCCAGTGGGCGAACGACAACAAAGGCCGTGTGTTTATCAAGTACGAGGCTGGTCACAGTCACGATTCGTTCGGGCATCGCGGCGGCGTCGCTTATGAAGCGGAGGTTTATCGCCGCTTGCTGCAGCCGCTGCCGGATTTCCGTCCCAAGTGCCTGGGCGCGCCGGCGGATCCCAATAGCGGCAGGACCTGGCTCATCCTCCAATACGTTTCCAGCGCCGTACGCGTCAGTGATCTGGTTTACAAACGCGCTACCCGACAACAGCGCGCCATGGCCGAATCGGCCCGTTGGATCGGAAAATTTCACGCGACACACGAGGCGCGCGTCCGTGAGGCGGAATTTTCGTTCCTCAAACGTTACGACGCGGAGTACTATCGCGGCTGGTGGCGCCGGACCTTCGAATTCGCGCATCCTCTTTGCAGACGCTTTACCTGGCTGAACAAACTCCGCGAGGCCGGCGATGAATGGTTCAAGCCGCTCCTGGCGGCGCGACAGACTGCCATTCATGGCGAGTTCTATGCCAAGACCATTCTGATTCGAAACCAAAGCCTGTTCATTGTGGACTGGGAATCGGCGGCCATCGCCGCGGGCGAAATCGATCTGGCGGCGCTGACGGAAGGCAAACATTGGCCGGTGAAAATCGTGCGGCAGTGCGTACGCGAGTATCTGCGCAGCCGCTGGCCGGACGGCGCGCCCGCCGGTTTTGCACGCACACTGGATGCCGCTAGAATTTATTTGCACTTCCGCTGGCTGGGCGAGCGGCCGGACTGGGCTGTGCGCGAAAAAACCATGTGGCGTTACGACCATCTGCGCGCCGCCGCGGAACGTCTAGGCTTGCTTTAGAGCCGATCACAATGCGTTGCGGCGAGCCGGAGTGTCGCCCACGCCAATACAAGTGGAGGACTGCTTTGATCTCCGCTCCGTTTCCTGCGTTTGCTCCTGTTCAAAAGAATGGTTCCAGCTTGGACCGGCTTCATCACCTTTTCCTGCCCGCCCACCGACGATTACCTGAAGTTTCCAACGATTTTCCCGCTTGAACTACAACGGATTTGAATAAGAGATGCGGGATTCTACTACCGGTCATATCGGGTCGCGACTTGACCGCTTTCAGTTCGTCACCCCACTTCACCGCCTTGTGCAAGAGTTTAAAGTCAAGCGCGTTACGTTTCGGTGACATTTCGTTGACGGTTCGTTTCGCTGTTTCTTTCCGGGAAAGTGGCACGAATGCTCGGCGTAAGAAAATAGCGGTTCGTTAAGCTTGTGGACGAAAACAACCATCTGCGCGGCTCAGCCAGATTGAGTGGCGACACAACGGCGCTTTGTGAAAGTGACCGGTCTCGTGAGAAACGCCATGGCCAACCCGAACCGCGCAACGGCTACACAGCAGGCGGCTGCCCGACACGCGGGGCGGAGCGCGGAACCGCTGGAGGTGACGGACTTCGAGCGAGCGGCTCGGTGCGAACGGTTCCTCTGTTTGACCGGCGGCACGAGTCGGTCTCGCGGCGGGATGATGACGCTGTCGCCCAAGCGGTTGCCAGTCCGACATTCCTTGTGATTGCACTCAGGTGGATTGCCCTGAGGTGAACACCCACTGGCGAAAAAGTGACTTGTGGCTTAATGCCTCCAGTCATTGAGCTGTCACCGAAAAGTCACTCAACTATCACTGTACCCGGTGAATCAGTGACGGATTTGCGCTAAGTATTTTCCACTGGAGCGGCTGCCTGCCGCTTAATCAACCAGCGGAAGTGCGCTGCGCAGCTTCGTATTCCAGGGATTAATATGAACGATCGGAAAAGCCATGTTGCACTCTACTCGGACTCCCCGGCATGGGATGGCGCCACCGAGTTGCTGGACCGGACGCCCGGCGATGCCGCGCCCGCAGTTGTTCCTGCGCCCGCTCGATACATAAGCGCCCGAGGCGTCGCCTTCCGCGGCCCTCATGCGGGCGATGAGAACCGGTTCCTGCTGGAGGAGAGGACCACGGAATTCGACGACGGAACCTCAAGCAGGGACTACGTCTGGGTTCGCGGACAGTACGTTTTGTTGGTGCCGATCTGGAACCGCAAGGTGGTTTTTATCCGGCAGTATAAGAAGGCCGCCGAACGAACCCTGCTCGTATTGCCCTGGGGCGGGATCGAGGGCGACGAGTCTCCGCTGGATGCCGGCCGCCGGGAGCTGGAAGAAGAAACCGGCTACAGCTTCGGCACGGCTGAGGTCTATGGACCCTTTTATGACCTCCCAGACAAATCCACCGGAGGGCATTGGGTGGTTGTGGCGCGTAACGCGTATCGCAAGGCCGATCCTTCTCCGGACGACGGCGAACGCATCTATGGGATCGAGCTCATCCCCGTCGGCCAGCTCTGGCGGCACCGTATTCCCGTGCTCATGCACGTGGGTGCTCTGCGCCTGGCCGGGCTCTGAGCAGGCTGCGCGCATGATCGCCTACCGGTCAACCCAGGTTCGAACCCTGCTGCTGTACGCGCAGGATGACAAAGGACTGGGGCACGTTACTCGGACACTGACGATTGCTCGGCACATTCTGGCGCGCCATCCGAACTGCATCGCCTACATCGCGACCAAGTCTCCACTCGCGGGCTTCACGCTGCCCGAACGGTGCGACTACATCAAGCTGCCCAACCTGCTGCCTCCACCCCGCGGTGCGGGCCAATGGACTGTGGACCAGGAGGAGGAGGCTAAACGACACTTCCGCAGGATCCGCGGTCAGATGCTGCGGGACGCCGCGCTGGGGTTGGCGCCGGACCTCGTTCTGGTGGATCATGAGCCGCTGGGCTCCAAGGGCGAGTTTCGCGATGGCCTCTGCGCGCTCAAGGCCGAACGGCCCACGACCCGCTTTGTGTTCGGCCTGCGTGACATCCAGGACGATGCCGTTCGCATTCGCGCCCTCTGGCAAGAAGTGGGAGTTTACGACACTCTGGAAAAGCTGTACGACGGCATTGCGGTGTACGGTTCGCCCAAACTCTACGATGTGGCGGAAGCCTACGCCATCCCGCCGTCGGTCCAATCCAAGCTTCACTACTGCGGCTACATCGTCCGCGATCCGCCGGCCATCGATGCAGGCGCGCTGCGTCAGCGACATGGGTTGCCTGACAACGGACCGTTGGTGCTGGCAATCGTAGGCAGCGGCAGCGATGGTTATCCGGTGCTGGAGGCCGCGCGGGCCGCCGTGGAGCGGCTGCAGACAAAGTTTCCCGATCTGCTCGCGATCCTGGTGACGGGGCCGTTCATGCCGGTCGACGAGCAGGCGAGGCTGCAAGCGCAAGCCACGGCTACGTGTCGCGTGGTGTCGTGGGCGGACAATTTTGAGTTGATGGCGGCGGCCGACGCCGTCGTGAGCATGGGCGGTTACAACAGCGTGTGCGAAGCCCTGGTCCAGGCGCGGCCTTTGGTGATCGTGCCGCGGGCCACCCACAAGGTTGAGCAGCGAATCCGCGCCGAAACGCTGGCGGCACGTGGTCTGGCCCGGTGGGTCCACCCCAAGGAATTGACCGGCGAGAATCTTGCTGAGGCCTTGGAGTGGGCGCTGCGCCAGGATCGGCAGGCCCACGCTCGGCTCGTGCGCGAAGTCATCCCGTCATTCGACGGGGCCGCACGTCTGACCAACTATCTATCGCGGTGGCTCGGCTCGGCGCAGCCGGAAGCGGAGGCGCGCGACGTGTACGCCGCTTCAACGTGCGGAGGAGGAGTGACGTGAAAATCCGGAACACGTGGAAAGCATGTCCGCTGAGGCCGCGTAAACGCCGCGCGCCGATGCGGCACAAATAACCGTTCTTATGCGCTTCCGATACGATCCCACTGCCGAGCAGCGCGCCCGTCTGCAGGCGCAATTGACCCGCTTGCAGCAGCCGACAGCCGTGCTGGAAGTCCTTCGCTCTGCGGTGCCGGCCGACGCCGAGGCGACCGATGCCGTCTGCACTGTGCAAAAGGCTCGTTCGGATCGTTTCGTTCTGCGGGTGCAGGTGCGCTCAAACGGCGTCGGACAGCGGGCGTATGCTTTAAAAGTGTATTCAGACGACTTTGGCCGGCAGGTGTGGGCACACTGCCGGACCTTGGCGGAGCACTACCCTTCGAATCATGATGGACTTTGTTTGGCGAGTCACTACATCCCGCGGGAGCGCATGCTTATTTTCCCGTGGGTGGATGGCGTTTGTCTGTCGAAGCTTGACGACGATCGAAAGCCGGAGCTGTTGCAACGGGCCGCCCGGTTAACCGCAACTTTGCACCGCCTCGGCATCGTTCCCGATCAACCGACCACGGCTGAGATGCTGGTGGCCGAGGCGCGGGCCCGGTACGAGCGGCTGCACCACTGTTGGCCGGAAACGTCTCAGATCATCGAACCGCTCCTGGCTACTCTCGAAGGGGCGCTCTCCCTCCTCGATCCGGCGGACCCCGCGCCGGTACATGGGGACCTGGCGGCAGGGCAGTTCCTGTGGGCGGGCGAGCGTCTCGTGCTACTCGACCTGGACATGTTCGGTTACACCGACCCTGCTTACGATGTCGGTCACTTGCTGGCCCAATTGGAGCGGCGATGCTTGTGCCATCCCGCGTTGATGGCGCATGCGGATCATTGGGTCGCCTGCTTTCGCGACGCTTATCTCGCTGAGATGCCGCAGGTTTCCCCGTCCAACGTCGCGTTCTATCGCGGCCTCACTCTCGTTTGGAAAATCTATAACGTTTGTCGGCGGCAGCCGGCCGAGTGGCGCAGGCTGGTTCCACAATTCGCCCTCCGCGCGCGAGCGGCGCTGGATGAGTTGGTATCTCCGGCGCTGACCAAATGAATTCTCCACCGTTCATGATCGGGCCGGATGAAATGCAAGCGGTGCTCAGCGCAGCTCTGCGGCGGGTTCACGGTTCCGACGCGCGGCTTGAGCGTTGGACCGCGCAGCCTTTCTTGAAACGCGGAAAGCGCCGCACCGCGCGTTATGATCTCGACGCTCGCTCGGACGGAGAACCGCATGTCAGCCACTAATCAGTGGGTGGGAAAATTCTACGAGCGAAACGACGACGCCCGAAAGGTGGCAACAGTCCTGCGCGAATTGGCGGCCATCGATTGCGGCGCGAGCGGTGGATTCGTTGTGCCGAGCGTCCTCGCCTACAGCGCCCCGAACGGCCTCCTTCTGTTGACCTACGAGTCGGGCGACACAATCACAAAGGCGATTCTGCGAGACGGTCCCGGCGTACTGGGGGCGATCGGCCGCGCGCTGGCGGTCCTGCATGCCTCTCCCGTGACCCCCGACGGCAGCACGAGTCCCGCCGCTATGTTCGGGGAGGTGCGGCCGCGCATCTCGGACCTCTGCGCCCGGTTTCCGGCCAAGGCTGCGGTCCTGCGGCGACTGCTGATCAGGCTCGAAAGCCAGACACCGGCGGCAACGGCAACCTTGTCGTTCCTGCACGGCGACCTGGGCCCGTCTCAACTTCTCTGGCAAGACGGCCGCGTTGTCTTCCTGGATTTCGACAAGTGCACGCGAGGCGATCCGGCCCTGGACCTGGGCAACCTCCTGACGCAACTGCACCGGCTCACCCTCCGCAAGCCGGGCAAGCTTCCTGACTTCACCTCCTTGCGCCGAGCCATTCTCGATGCCTATCAGCGGTGGTCTTCCCAGGAACCGGGCTTGGCTGAGCGGGTCGCCTGGTACGAGCAGGTGGTGCTCATGCGGAAGATCCACGCTCTTGAGTTCGACACGACCCGGCACCCGGAGGCAGAAGCGATCCGCCAGCGCCAGGCTGAGGCGGTCCGGTTACTGGAGCAATTGGGCCCTCTGGTGGAGTCTGCCGAACCGGTTGAGTCCAATGCACGCACATTGAAGCTGCGATAGAAATGCACAATCCAAAACCAAAACGGTTCCGCCAGATTTTTTGGACCCACCTGCGTCAGGTCAAAGGGCGCCTGATAGTGGCGGCCCTTTGTACCTTGGGCGTCACCGCGGCCGAGTTGTTGAAGCCCTGGCCTCTGAAGCTCATTCTGGATCACTGCATCCTGGATAAACCGCTCCCTCATTTTCTGAGTTTTCTTGCTGGCATCGTCGAAGGCAGCAAAGTCACGCTGGTGGTGGAAGCCTCCTGCGCGATCGTGTTGATCGCGCTGTGTGGAGGGCTATTCTCCTACTCGCAGATCTTCATCACCTCGTCCATCGGCTACAAAATGGTTTACGCCCTGCGCCGGGAGTTGTTCGCGCATCTGCAACGACTGTCGCTTTCCTTCCACAATCACGCGCGGTCGGGTGATCTGATGACCCGAATCGCCGGAGACACGAACACCCTGAAAGACGTCTTTGCGGAGTCCATCCTAAAGTTCGCTTCGCAGGCCCTGGAGATCCTCGGAATGTTCGCCATCATGTTTGCGCTGAACTGGAAGGTCAGTTTGATTTCCCTGGCCACGATGCCGTTCCTGTGTTTCAGCCTGTTTCATCTTTATCGCAAAACCAAGGCCTCGGTCAAAAAGCAGAAGCGCCAGGAGGGCAAGGTGGCTTCCCGCATGACGGAGGTGCTCTCGGCGATTCCGCTGGTGCAGGCCTTTGCCCGCGAGAAATATGAAGAGGAAAAATTCGACGCGGTGACGGCCGAAACCTTGCAGGAGAGCATCCGGATTGCCCGCCTGGAAGCGGCCGCCACACGTTCCTCGCAAATCATCACGGCGCTGGGAACGGCAGCGGCGGTGTTGTTCGGCGCGCTCCAGGTCCTCCACGACAAGATGCTGCCCGGTGAACTCGTGCTGGTCGTCGCGTATTTGAACAATCTGTACAAACCGCTTCGCGGCGTGGCCAAGCTCTCGACCGACTTCTCCAAGGCCATGGCCAGCGCGGACCGCATCTCCGAAATCCTCGACCTCGAGCCGAAAATCAAGGACCGCCCGGATGCCATCGAAGCAGATAGCCTCCGGGGAGAAATCGTCTTCGACAATGTCTCGTTTGATTACGGAGACGGCAGGGGCGTTTTGAAAGATGTTTCTTTCACGGTTTCGCCGGGCCAACGGATCGCCCTGGTGGGAGTTTCAGGCGCGGGCAAGTCCACACTGGTCAGTCTGCTCTTGCGGCTCTATGAACCTCAGGGAGGGGCCATTTTCGTTGATGGGATCAATATCCAGCGATATCGTCGCGAGTCGCTGCGTCGGCAGATCGGGATCGTTCTCCAGGACTCCATTCTCTTCGGCGCCACCATCCACGAAAACATCGCCTACGGAAAGCCGGACGCCGGCCACGACCAAATTGTCTCCGCCGCCCGGGCGGCGAATGCCGACGAGTTCATTCGCGAACTGGAGAACGGTTATGACTCAGTCATCGGCGAGCGCGGCGCCACTCTTTCGGGCGGCCAGCAACAGCGCATCGCCATCGCGCGCGCTCTAATCCGCAATGCTCCGATTCTGATTTTGGACGAGCCGATGACGGGCCTGGACGTGGCGAGCGAAGCGAAGGTGCGCGAAGCGCTGGATCGGCTCATGGCCGGCAAGACCTGTCTCATGATCACTCACGATCTCCAGTCGGTGGAGGACGCCGACCAGGTGCTGGTGCTGGAGGACGGCCGGATCATCGAGCGCGGGAAACATGACGAAATGGTGGCCCGCAGCGGCCGCTACCGCGAACTCTACGAACTGGGCGTCCAGCAACCGCCATTGAATGTTTCAAATTAACGAGCGAGCCAAACACCATGCGAAAGCAACAGCTAACTGCTGAGGTTTGTCTCGGGGCTTTTCCGGATGATCCGGACTTCCCGCAGCTCAAGGTCGCGAGCGATCCTGATCGGATGCTGGAGGTGTTCCGCCGCCATCTCAAACCGGTCTCGGGGGAGCCGTGCCAGATCCGGCGTTGCGCTCCATTTCGGTTCCGGTACCGTCAATCCACCTCGCGCTGCGTCCTGCAATATACTTTGCGGATCGTCGAACCCCGCACCGGCCGCCAATGGGACCAATGGGTGACCGGTTTGGTTTATGCCGAAACCGGCGAGGCCGAGCGGCTCTGGCGCGAGCTGCGGGCCGAGGACCCGCGCCGGGAGATTCCGGAGCACTGGCTTACTTTTGAGCCGGTCGAATTCATTCCCAAACTACGGATGCTGGTCGAGGTCTTCCCGTATGACCGCAGGCTCCGCAATCTGGGGCCGGTGCTTGGCGGCGCGGTGCGCGACCTCGAGCCACTGCTGCTGGCGCGCCTGGGGCCCGGGCAGTGGCGCGCCGCGGAACACCGTATGGAACCGACGCGCTACCGGACAGAGTTGGGCGCCGCACTCAAATTCACGCTGCAGGCCCGCGACGAGCTGACCGCGAGAAGCGAAACGCTACGCTGCTACCTGAAGGTCTATCGCGACCAACGCGGAGAAGAAACGTTTCAACTTCTGCGATCATTGTCCGAGAGGGCCGCGAACGGAGAGGACCTTTATTCCGTTGTCCGTCCCATTACCTATCTGAGCGGTTTGCGCACCCTCGTGCTGGAGGAGGCTGCCGGCACTTCCCTGCAGCAGCTTTTGCTTCAGGGACGTGACCCGGCAGCGGCGGTGGGCGTGGTCGCCCGCGCCGTGGCCGCGCTGAATCAGGATGACCTGGGCCTCACACGCCGTCATTCCCTCGCAGACCAGGTCGATGACGTCACACGGGAAGCGAGACTCGTCCAGTGGGCTTGTCCACACATCAGTGAGGAAGTCCAGGCGATCACAGCCGCTGTCGTCGCTGGCCTGGCGGAAGTTCCGCCGGCGCCGATCCATCGGGACCTGAAGACCGACCACATTTTCCTGTCGGACGACCGCGTGTGCTTCATCGACTTCGACAATGTCGCGATG
>QHOP01000056.1 GCA_003219345.1 Verrucomicrobiota bacterium | reverse complement strand
GCCTTGACCACGTTGCCGGTCGGACCCACAATGCGGTAAATCGCCTGGTGGCCGGGAGCCGAGCCGCCATAGACGTCGATCAGGTCCTGGTCCTGTCGGCTCTCACCCACGATCACGATGTTGCCGTTCGACAAATACTCCCAGTCGCCGATCCGAATGTCGCCGTCGCGGTCCGCGTAAGCATCGTCCACCCCGGCCACAATGCCGACCGACTGGCCATCCTTGGTCAATAACTGCACCGAGGGAAAGTCTCCCTCACTGCCGTCTGCTTGAGTTTGGATAGCGGCGAACTCTGGAACCTCTGTGCCCAGACCATAGGAGGTTGCGCCCATGCCGAATCCGTCGCTAAAAGGGTTGGCTTTAATTTTAGGGCCCCAGGAGGAAATTCCCGGAGTCGCACTGCCGTCCTTGCGAAAATAGGAAAGAAACCGGTTCGTCACAGACTGGCCCGCATAGGCAGGATCCAGCGAGCTCTGCGGCGTATCGGGTGTGATCGAGACTCCGCTTGAGTTAAACATCGTCCAGATCGATTCCGTATCAAAAAAACCGTCTCCGTCATCTTCCCACCCGACGAGCACGTTGCCGTTCTGGCCAATGGCAACGCCCAGGCTTTCCGTGTTGCCGTTGTTGGGGGAGACCGGCGGGACGTTGATGTAGATCGTGTCGCTCTTCGGTATCAGGCCGTTGTCTTCCGGCGCGCCGGGAGGAGTCTGCGCCACGACGGACAAAACACACGCCGTGTAGGCCATCAGAATCTGGAGAATTCGGCTTTTCATGGGGGGTTGCACGCTAAGGGTTATTGAGCTGCCGATAGAGGACACATCGCCAATACGGACAGGCAATGTCTGGAAGAGACTTCGCAAAGCCTTTCATGATTCTCACTCGGGAACGTGACAGACTCTACCCCTGTCATCGCGAAAAGAAGGACGAATTTTCTCATAGGGCCTCCGGGGATGAAGGATTGCTTCAGCTATCGGTTCAGATAGTGCTGAGAACTACCAGTTTCAGCCTTGCAGGGCAAGACTTATTCCTCAAACAACGCGATCAAATCAGTCCGCGGCGCCCGGCATTCAATTCGTCAGTCCCTGCGCCCGACCCCGCAGTTCATCCAAAAACGCCTGCACGAGCGGCGTCGTTTTGCCCGGCCAGAGGGCGGCCAGGGTCACGGGTGTGAATGCATCCAGCGAAAGGACCCGGATTTTTGGAGACAACCTGTATCTGGGAATGGCGAGCGACAGTCCGATGCCAAACCCGCATTCGACGTAAGTCTCGATCAGCGCGAGCGAAGTCACTTCAATGCGGGGAAACCAGTCGATGCCCAGCCGGCTCAGGCCCTGTTGAAAATGTTTCGGGATCGCTTCGTACGGCGGCAGGCTGATGAGGGTTTCTTCGATTTTGTCCCGCTTCCAAAGTTCCTCAGCCGACGTCAGGCGACAGGATCTTTGCACGAGCAGGACCAAAGGCAGCTTCAGCAAAGGGAGCGAGTTGATGCCCGAGGGCGGTTTGCCTTCGAGGAGCGTCACCGCGAGGTCAAGCTCCTGCTTTTGCAGCCAGGTTTCCAACTGCGGCTGGTGTCCCTCGCGCAAGGTCAATTTCAGGTTGGGAAATTTCTTGCGCACGTGTTGCGCCAGTTCCGGCAGGTGGTCGCGCAGGACGGTGCCCGAGGCGCCGAACCGGACTTGCTGCGCCCTGCCCCCGCGCAGTTCGTCGGCCAAAGGTTCCAGCCCGTCAAAGAACGGCTGGATGAAACAAAAGAGTTTTTCGCCGCCGGCGGTCAGAGAGAAAGGGCGGCGATTGAACAGGGTCACTCCCAACGATTCTTCCAGTTGAATGATTTGCGCGCTCACCGCCGGCTGTTGAATGCCGTAAGGGATGTTGCGCACCGCCTCGCTGATGCCGCCATGCCTGGCAACATAATAGAACAGCTCCAGGTGATGGATATTCATGGCTCTAAGGGGTTCGCTGGCGAGTGTACCAGTTGCTCACTCGCAAGCAAGAACAGAGAGACCTCGCGAAACATCGCGGACGCAACTTGGCACTGCCACTCTATCGAGTCCGGTGTGCAAGATTTCCGAAGACCCCTCACCCTGTCCCCACTGCCATTGAATTAAGGCAGAACGGCTTCTTCCTAATCTTAATCGTAATCTTACTCTTAATCTCCAACAACTTAGGCCGAGCAAGATTACCATTAGGATTAAGATTAGGAGCCTGCCCGTGCGGTCGCGCTACCGGGCTTATTTCAATGACAGTGCACCCTGTCCCTCTCTCCCCATCCGATGGGAGAGGACGGCCCTCGGGCACGCCTGCCACCAGCTCAGGCCGATTGAGGGAATCAATGCCCCGACAAAGTTTATCAATTAACACCGCGAAACGAGGAACAGATAGCTTCGGCCCCGTTGTGAAGAAACCAGGACCGGCCCGGATTCCAGAAATGACGCGGCGAGCCGGCTTGGAAAATAAATTCCTTTGACAGAAGATTCCTGGCGGCGAAAACCAACTGTGACAAACCTGAAAATTCACGAACCATCAACATCGAAACTCCTATGAAAAAGACTCTGTTGCCCGTTGCGCTCGTTGTCCTGTGCGGCGTTGCCGGTTGCCTTCCTACCTCGATCAACCCGCTTTACACCGACAAAGACCTGGTGTTTGACCCGGCGCTGGTTGGCGTCTGGAGCGACAAGGACGATTCGAAGGAAACGTGGACATTTGAAAAAGCGGGCGAAAAATCCTACAAATTCGTCTATGCCGAAAGCGACGGAAAGGTCGGACAATTCGATACGCGCCTGCTGAAGATCGGGGACGCGCGGTTCCTCGACTTTTTCCCGGACGAATCGGGCATCGCGGAAATGAACCGCAGCGACTTCTACAAAATGCATCTGATCCGAACCCACTCATTGCTGCGGGTCTCGCAGATCGAGCCGACTCTGCAAATGACTCCGCTTGACCTGAAGTGGCTGCGGGAATTCCTTGGGAAAAATCCCCACGCCATCCGCCACGAAAAAATCGGGGACGGTGACGACGCGCAAATCGTCTTAACCGCGTCCACGCCGGAATTGCAAAAGTTTGTGCTGGCGCATTTGAAGACGGAAAGCGCGTTCGGCGAACCGATCAATTTGAAAAGGCGGGCCGCATCCAAATCGCAGAAATGACAGATCATGAATAGTGTGCGCCGTGAATGGAAGTGGCGGATAGTTCGAAGCTTCGTCCGGGAAGCGAAGAAGATGGCCACAAAAAGGCACACAAAGCGCAAAAGATTTCAGCATTTGTGCGTCTTTGTGCGTCTTTGTGGCTCGTGATTCTGTGTTCTCCTTGATTTTTCCGGCTGATTCGGAACAATCCCGCTCGCGCAACAGGACACTAAGAAAACTGCAGCATGCGCTTTAATTTGAAGAGAAGAAGATGGCCACAAAAAGACACACAAAAAGATTTCAGCACTTGTGCGTCTTTGTGGCTCGCGATTCTGTGCTCTCTCTTGCGGCCTGATTAGCATGTTCAATTCGGAAAATATTCAAACAGCGGCCTTCTTCGCGCTCGTCCTGGTGTTTGAAGTTTTGGAGAGCGTCCGGCCCGCGCGCGAGGTGGATCGTTGGAAGGATTTGAAGATCGACGTCTTTTCTTTCGCTCTGGCGATCGCCATGAACCGCCTCTCGAACTACACGATCATCAGCTTCTTCAACGCAACAGCGCCGGCATGGATGCTGGGCGGTTGGCGCGCGCTGCAAGGGTTGCCGGGCGGAGTGCGCATCGTCATGGCCATTTTCCTCGTGGATTTCATGATCTACTGGATTCACCGGGCGCAACACCGGTTTGATCCGCTCTGGCGCACGCACGCGTGGCATCATTCCATCGAGCAGCTCTACTGGTTCTCCGGGTTCCGCACCAGTTTCCTGCACTCGTTCATTTACAATATCCCGCAAGCCGCTGTGCCGATCCTGGTGTTCAATCTGAGTCCGCTCGAAGCGGGCATCGGCTATTCGATTGGTTTGCTGATCCAGTTCTGGGAACACACCAACATCGACGTGAACATCGGGCTGCTGAGATATCTCATCATCACGCCGGCCTACCATCGCGTGCATCACTCGACCGAGCACAGCCGGACGAATTTCGGCACGACCTTCAGCCTCTGGGACCGGATGTTCGGCACTTACCACGATCCCGCGCTGGTCCCCGCCGACACGCCGCTCGGCCTGGGCGAACCGTTCGACAAAAAGAAAATGGCGAGGATGTTGGTGGGGGTATAACTACGGGCGACAGTTAACAACCGTGCGCTGCTTCGCAGTTCTGCTACTGAGGACGGGTCCTGGCGAGCCCTGCGCTTTTCGCGTAGCCGCCGACGTCAGGAGGCGGATTTTTCTAAACGCAACAGTCCGCCTCCTGAAGTCGGCGGCTACAGGTCGGGGCGCCTCCTCAAGCCACCTTCGGCGCGATGAATTTCTCCAGCTTGAACGTGTCGGCGGCGAAGAGGCGGATGCCTTCGGACAATTTCTCCGTTGCCATCTGGTCTTCGTTAAGCATCCAACGGAAGGTCTTTTCCTCGAGCGACAGCTTTGGTTCCTTGCAGTTGGCTGCGGCTGTTTCGGGGTTGAGTTTGCGCGGGAGCGTGCCCGCGGTCTTCTGCATTTCTTCGAGCAGCGTGGGGCTGATGGTGAGCAGGTCGCAGCCGGCCAGTTCGAGGATTTCGCCGACGTTGCGGAAACTGGCGCCCATGACCTCGGTCTTGTAGCCGTATTTCTTGTAATAGTTGTAAATGCGAGTCACCGAGACCACGCCGGGGTCTTCGACGGGCGGATAGGAATCGCGTCCGGTCGATTTTTTATACCAGTCAAGGATGCGGCCAACGAACGGCGAGACGAGTTGCACGCCGGCCTCGGCGCAGGCCACAGCCTGGGCGAATGAAAAGAGGAGCGTCAGATTGCAATGAATGCCTTCGCGCGTGAGTTGTTTGGCGGCGCAAATGCCTTCCCAGGTCGAGGCGACCTTGATGAGGATGCGTTCGCGCGAGATGCCGGCCTTCTCGTAACGAGCGATGAGCGAGCGCGCCTTGGCGATGCTGGCTTCGACATCGAAGCTGAGCCGGGCATCGACTTCCGTGGAGACGCGGCCGGGGACGATTTTCAAAATCTCCAGGCCGAACGCGACAGCGAGTTTGTCCAGCGCCGTACCGAGGGTCTGAACGGCGTTGGGCGATTCCTTTTTGGCGTCGGCGAGAGCTTTCTCGACCAACGCCGCGTATTCGGGCATTTGCGCGGCTTTGAGCAACAAGCTCGGATTCGTCGTAGTGTCGCGCGGCTGATGTTTTCGGATGCTGTCGAAATCTCCGGTGTCGGCGACGATGACGCTGAATTGTTTGAGCTGGCTTAATAAATCATTCATAACAGTTAACTACTACAACACGTTTGCGGCGGGGTAAAATGAAAATCCCTTGTCAAAATCCTCGGAACGAACCAGAAATTATTTGATGACCGGCTGCAACATTCATGTTACAAACGGTGTCAACAAAGCAGTCCGCGGAACGAACGTCCGTTTTCGGATTAATAAATGCACTCCGTGCCATACGCCAAAGAGACGCTGGTGATGCTCGTGGGTTATGCGTTGGGCTGTTTCACTTCGGGTTATTATCTGGTGCGCTGGCGGACGGGCGAGGACATCCGCTGGCTGGGCAGCGGCAGTGTCGGCGCCACCAATGTGGGCCGGGTCCTCGGCCGGCCCGGTTTTTTCCTGACCGTATTGTGCGACTTTTTCAAAGGCCTGTTCGCGGTCTGGCTGACGCGTTATTTCCAGCTTAATCCGACCGGCACAGTGCTGACGATGGTGGCGGTGGCGATTGGTCACATTTGGCCGGCGCAACTCTGGTTTCACGGGGGCAAAGGCGTGGCGACTTCGCTCGGCGCGCTGCTGACGTTCGATTATTCGATCGCGTTCACTTTCGCCGCTCTGTTTCTGGTGGTTTATGCGGCGTTGCGCAATTTTGTGCTGGCCGGCCTGCTGGCTTTTGCGCTCACCCCCCTGGCGTTATTCGCAGCGGATTATTCGTTGACCAGCGTTTTTGGCGTGTCGGCTTTGGCGCTGCTGGTTTTGATTGCGCACCGCAAAAATATCCCGGATGAAATACACAAACTCATGACCGGGCGAAAACTCAAGGGCGACAAACGGGCCGTTCCCAAGCAACCATGAGCGCGGAGCAAAACTTGCGATTCAAAATCGCCGACGGGGAACCGGAATTCGAACAGATTTTCCGCCTCAATTACAAAACTTTCGTCGAGGAGATTCCGCAGCATCCGCCGAACCCGGAGAAGCGGCTGGTGGACCGTTTCCACCACGAGAACGCCTACTTGATCGCGCTGGATGGCGACCAGCTCATCGGCATGATGGCGGTGCGGGACAAGCGGCCTTTCTCGCTCGACGAAAAGCTCGGCAACATTGACCGCTACCTGCCGCCGGGCCGCAGGATATGCGAGGTCCGTTTGTTGGCAGTATTGCCGAGCCACCGCAATGGGATGGTCTTTCAAGGACTGCTCAAGCTGCTGCTGGATCACGGGTTGAGCCAGCATTACAACCTCGCCGTCATTTCCGGCACCGTCCGCCAACAGAAGCTTTACAAGCACCTCGGGTTTGTGCCGTTCGGCCCGCTGGTCGGCTCGAAGGAGGCGCAATATCAACCGATGTATCTGACGCTCGAAGAATTCCAGGAAAACGCGCGGCCCATTCTTAACGTCCCGTCCACCGCCGACCGCGCGCTCAATCCGCTCAGCTTCCTGCCCGGGCCAGTGAGCATCCGGCCGGAAATTCGGGCCGCGCTCGACCAACTGCCGGTGTCGCATCGCTGCGACAAATTCAAGGAAGAGTTTGCGTTCATCAAAACGTTGCTTTGCCAACTGGTCCGCGCGCGACGTGTCGAAATTCTTCTCGGCTCCGGCACGCTGGCCAACGACGTGATCGCCGCGCAACTCTCGTTAATGTCCGCACCGGGAATTATTTTGAGCAATGGCGAATTCGGAGGCCGGCTGGTGGACCACGCCAGGCGTTTCGGCCTGGCGTTCCACGCGCTCGAAATCGAATGGGGCGGCGCATTCAGCCGGGAGCAAGTGTTGCAGGCGCTCGACCGCCAGCGCGACGCCAAATGGCTCTGGGCTCCCGCCTGCGAAACCTCCACCGGCATATTGAACGACGTGGAGATGTTCAAGCAGCTTTGCGCCGGGCGCGGCATCAGACTCTGTCTCGACTGTATCAGTTTGATCGGCACCGTCGCGGTCGATTTGCAAGGCGTGCACCTCGCTTCGTGCGTGAGCGGCAAAGGTCTCGGCGCATTTCCGGGGCTCTCGATGGTTTTTTATCATCACGACGTTGCGCCGCAGCCGTCCAACCTGCCGAGGTACCTCGACCTCGGTTACCACGCCGCGCAGCAGGGCATTCCGTTCACCCACTCCTCCAACCTGTTATCGGCGCTGCATGCCGCGTTGAAACGCTACGACTCGCCGCAGCCGTTCGCGGAAATCGTGGAACTGTCCGACTGGGTCCGCCCGAAGCTCCGCGAACTCGGTTTCCAAATTCTCGCGCCCGACGCGCACGCGTCACCGGCGGTCATCACGCTGGAGCTGCCCGGGGCGGTCCGCTCGCAAAACATCGGCGACCAACTCCAAGCCGCCGGTTTTCTGCTCAGTTACCAGAGCGAATACCTGCGCCGCCGCAACTGGATTCAAATCTGCCTGATGGGGGATTGCTCGCGGCAGGGCCTGGTCGCGTTGCTGACCGAGTTGCGGAAAGTTACGGGAAGCGGCAATTGAGGGCCGCTCGCGCGCCGTTCTGCGGCCGCACGGAAATCCGAACGAACATGGGCATTCAGAACAGAGACTACATGAAGCGTCCGTCGGACGGTGACGACGGAGGCGGATCGGAGAACAACCCTGCGGCTGCGAAGCTGGAGCGGCTCTTCACGGTGTTTCTAAAGACCCACCCGCGTTTCCTGTTCATTATCGGCGTGGCGCTGGCTCTTCTGGTTATTGTCGCTCTGGTGGTCGCCGGATTTTCAGGCAAAAGCTAGTCAGAGTGGACCGCGCAGATTTTGCCCCCAAAGAACATTTCGGCGCATCGGTAAATTCAATGTTCGCGTGAGAATTATTCGATTAACGCTCACGCGCGGGCATCGGTAGTCTCGCGGTGCAATGAACCGGTCAACCCCAATGCCGCCGCGATGAACCGCAAGCTTACGCCGTTCTGGACCCTGTTCATCCTGACCGGTCTGAACCTGTTCAATTATCTGGACCGCTTTGTCCTCTCCGCGGTGCTCCCCTCGTTGCAGTCGGACCTGGGTGTCAACGACGGGGATGCCGGACGGATTGTCACCGCCTTCATGCTCGGCTACTTCGTTACGTCGCCCATTTTCGGTTATCTGGGCGACCGTGCGTCGCGCAAATGGCTCATCGCCGCCGGAATTTTCGTTTGGAGTCTGGGCACGGTGCTGACCGGTTTAGCGGGCGGACTGGGCGTCCTTCTGCTGTATCGCGTCCTCGTGGGAGTGGGCGAAGCCAGTTACGCGACCATCAGTCCGGGTTACATCTCGGACACGTTCGAGCCGACGCGCCGCAACAACGCGCTGACGATTTTCTACGTGGCCATTCCCGTCGGCGCCGCGCTGGGCAATATCCTCGGCGGAGTGATTTCTGCGCGCTATGGATGGCGCCACGCGTTCATCTGGGCGGGCGCGCCCGGGCTGGTGCTGGCGTTGTCCTTGCTCCCTTTTGCGGAACCGCAGCGCGGCCAGGCGGAAGGCAGAGGCGGCACGCCGGAATTTACCCGGAAGCCGACCGCCAAAGACGTTCTGAAGTTGTTCCGCCTCCCTGACTATGTTCTGGTCGTGACAGGTTACACGGCGTACACGTTCGCGCTCGGCGCGTTCGGTCTTTGGGGACCGACCTTTCTTCATCGTGTTCATCAAATCCCCGAAAAATCCGCAGCGACATTTTTTGGCGCGGTTCTGGTCGTCGCGGGTTTGTTGGGAACGATGGTCGGCGGATTTGCCGCTACCGCCTGGCAGAAACGGAATCCGGCGGGTTACGCCTGGACGCTCGGCTTGTCTGTGCTCGCCTCGGTGCCGGTCTCGGTCACGGCGTTCGTCGCGAGCAAAACAACCCTGGCCATGTCCTGCCTGGCGCTGGCCATGTTTTTATTGTTCCTTTCAACCGGCCCGGTCAATACCCTCATCATCGAATCGGTCCCGGTCAACCTGCGTTCCAGCGCCATGGCGGTTTCGATCTTCATGATTCATCTGTTCGGCGACAACTGGTCGCCGGAAATCGTCGGGCGTCTTTCAGACGCCTGGAGCAGTTTGCAAAAGGCCGTGCTGATTCTGCCCGGCGCGCTGCTGGTGAGCGCGGCGCTGTGGC
>QHOP01000600.1 GCA_003219345.1 Verrucomicrobiota bacterium | reverse complement strand
CCCGCGCGGAAGGGGCTGGTGGTCGGCAGTTGCTGGTAATCGGCTCCATTGACAGCCGTGCCGGAGAAAGTCCAGCTCACCTGAATCGTCTGCGAAGTGTCGCCAGTGCGGTGGAAGCGGATGACGCCATTAACCGGCCCGCTCTCCGAAGCCTCCGGATCAACTGCCTCCAGCGTGAGGACCGGCTCTGCAGGAGTCCCGTCGTTGTCCGCGATGGTGATCGTCGCGCTGCTGGGTGAACCAACGCTGTAAGCCGCGTCGGCGGAAATCGTGAGCACCACCGTTTCGTTGCCCTCGACTACCGTGTCGTCAATCGGCGTCACTGTCACCGTGGCCGAGGAGGCGCCCGCCGCAATCGTGACCGAAGTTCCCAATTGCTCGTAATCCGTTCCGTTTTGCGCCGTGCCGCCCAAGGTGTAGTTCACCGTCAACGACGCCGACGTGTCCCCCGTGCGGCTGATGGTGAAGGTCCCCGAATCCGGTCCCTGTTCCGATGCGTTCGGGTCGGTGGCCACCACTGTTACGGTGGGTCCTTGCGACGGAGAGCTTCCCGATAATGCTTTTAGCAGATTGAGCCGGCCGCCGCTCACACACTTACCCGCCAAGGCCGGCAACGGATCGACGTTTGACAATATCCGGTTGATGATTTGCTGATAATTGTCGTTCGGGTAATGGGCCATCAACAGCGCGCAGGCGCCCGTGACATGGGGCGCGGCCATCGAGGTGCCCTGAAAATAGCGGTAGTCGCTGTCGGAGGTGTTCCAGCAGGAAAAGATCGGATCCCCGGGCGCGCCCAGGTCCACGGTGGTTGCGCCGTAGTTGGAAAAGACGGCCAGATCATCGTTGCGCGTCGTGGCGGCGACGGAAATGATGTTGTCCAGGTCGTAACTGGCCGGGTAAATCGGATTCACTCCATTGTCTTGTGTCGAGTTGCCGGCGGCCGCAACGAAGATGATGCCGGCCTGGCGCAAGCTGTCGATGGCGTCGCGCAACGCCCGCGAGGTAAAGCTCGTGCTGCCCCAACTGGCGTTGACGACTTTCGCCCCTTTGCTGCGCGCGTAATCCATGCACTTGACGGCATCGGAGATGAACCCGTTTCCAGACGAGTCCAGAAATTTGCACGCCATGATTTGGACCTTCCAGCAAACGCCGACAATACCGACGGTGTTGTTGCCCACCGCGCCGATCGTCCCGCTGACGTGCGTGCCGTGCCCGTGATCATCGTTGGGGTCGCCGGTGTTGTTCACGGTGTTGATGCCGTGAATGTCGTCCACGTACCCGTCGCCGTCGTCGTCAACGCCATTGCCTGGAATCTCGCCTGGATTGACCCACATGTTATCGGCCAGGTCTTCGTGCGTGTAGCGCACGCCGGTGTCAATGACCGCCACGATAATATTATCCGCAGTGTTCTGAATGTCCCACGCGGCCTCCGCGCTGATGTCCGCGCCGGGCGTGCCGCCGTAAATGCCCGTGTTGTGCAAACCCCAAAGCGAACCGTCGCCATAACGAAAGTCGTCGGGCACTCGCAGGGCCTGCACTTGATAATCCGGTTCCGCGTATTCCACCTGGCCGCTACGGCGGTAAAACGCGATCAGTTCTGATAGGCTCGCCTGCGGAGGGACTTTTAATACCTGCAAATTGCCGATGCCCGGATAGCTCTGTAACACTTGCGTCCCCGCCAACGCATGCAACTGTCCCAAGCTAGACAAAATCCCGGACTTGGGTTTGACCAAAATCCTGTCCTGTCGGAAGTCTTCCAAAAGATTTTGCGTGGAAACGGGACCAAGTGAAGGTACCGCCCGATAAAAGCGCTGCGGGAGATTGTTGAGCTGTGAGTCAAGGAAGTTGAAATAACCGGCGCCGGAGACGGTGTTGGTGACAACCGGAGTCCAGGCCGAAAGATCGCTGCTCGCCTCCACGACGTAGGCGGCGCCGGGCGCCCCCGAAACGCGGAAATGAAGTTGAGAGGAATCCGAGACCGGGCCTTCGGCAGGCGTCCTGGAGCTGAATTGGCCCGATCTGGTCGGCGGGATGCCGATCGCGGCCAGAACAGTTGCGAAAAAAAACAGGAATTTCGCGGCCCGTGATTTTGCGGCCGCGGATCGAATTATTTCCTGCCGAGATGTACAGCGTGTCTCCATAAACTCATCCGTCCTTTCTCTCTCTTTAAGTGTTGTTTCGTTTCCGTTGCTTACATTTCGAAGTTGGTTAATACAGCTCGTGCGCTATCTTCGTCAGCCGTACTGCTCCCACAACCTGAACACGGGTCAGACCCCGTGAAGGAGGGCGGTAACCGTCAACCGACAGGAGTTGTTTCTGCTGGTCCGCCCAAAGCATTTCTTTTTTTACGAGCCGTAGCAGCGTGAAGATTAGGCAGATTGCCGAAGCCGATATAGGTGGGTGAAAACCTAAAATACACCCGGTTGAGCACCCACCTGTTTTTAACCGCGAGCGCTGTTCGGATTTAAAGTCGTCTGGGGCGGACCGATACCCGATTTATCCTTCTCCTCTTCCTTGACCGAAGGTCGTGGATAACGCTTGCCTCGTCGAGTTGCCCCCCGGACGAATCTCTCCTCCTTGCTTACGAAGGAAGTCGCCGATCACGAGATTTCCGGCGACAAAAAAGGAATTGCGTTGAAGCGAAAGGAGGCTCTGCGACCGAAACACACTACCAGGGCGGTGGCGAGTCGTGTGCCTCGGCACCCGGCGAAGAAGATGAGCCTCGCTGAGCGGGCGAAAGCGTGCTACTGTCGTTCCGCTTTCTCCTCACCCGGTCCATGAAGCGCCCCCTCACCCCATCCCTCTCCCCCTCCGAGG
>QHOP01000055.1 GCA_003219345.1 Verrucomicrobiota bacterium | reverse complement strand
CGGAGATTACCGTGAAAAAATACTGGCAAATCAACTTTCCTTCCGCGCTCGGCAATTCGTCTGGCCATGGCTCGAAACGGGGCGTCGAGAAGTATCTGGAGGAATTCTGCGCGCTCCTGGGCGATGCCACCAGGATTCGCTTGCGCGCTGACGTTCCGGTTGGCGCTTATCTGAGCGGGGGACTGGATTCGTCAACGATCGCCGCCGCCATTCTCAAATTCACAAGCAATCGCCTCGACACGTTTTCCATCGCATTCAACGACGCTGATTACGATGAGAGCCCCTATCAGCGGCAAATGGCTCGCTTTCTGGGAACCGAGCACCATGTGGTGCATGTGAATCATGATGATATCGGTCGGGTATTCCCGCAGGTGCTCTGGCACACCGAGGTGCCGCTACTGCGCACAGCACCCGCTCCGATGTTCCTCCTGTCAAAGCTCGTCCGGGAGCATGGTTTGAAGGTCGTTCTGACCGGGGAAGGCGCGGATGAGTTTCTGGCGGGCTACGACATTTTCAAAGAAGCCAAAGTACGGCGATTCTGGGCTGCGCAGCCGGACTCCGAACTGCGGCCGAAGCTCCTGAAGCGGCTCTACCCGGATATCACCGGCCTCGCAAAGAACCACAGTTCGTTCCTCAAAGTATTCTTCCGACAGAACCTGATGGAAGTTGGGTCGCCGACATACTCGCACTCTGTCCGGTGGCGCAATAACCAGCGCGCTTGCCGGTTCTTCAGCGGCGCTATCCGGGGAGGTGCCTCTCGGTGCGCCGATGGCCTTATCGAGGACCAGCTCCATCCGCGATTTCGCGAGTGGTCGTCTCTGGCGCAGGCTCAATACCTCGAGATCAAAATTTTCCTCTCTCAATATCTGCTGTCTTCGCAAGGTGACCGCGTGGCCATGGCTCATTCGATCGAAGGACGTTACCCCTTTCTCGACTGCCGACTGACCGAGTTCTGCAACCGGTTGCCGGAAAATCTGAAGCTGCGCGGTTTGAAGGAGAAATACCTGTTGAAAAAGCTCGGACAACGATGGCTTCCAGAGGAAATCTGGCGGCGTCCCAAACGTCCGTACCGCGCACCCATTGGCCGCTGCTTTTTCTCCAAGCCGGCTCAGGACTATGTGGGCGAGTTGTTGTCACCAGCAAAGTTGAGAGCGACAGGCTTGTTCAACCCCGCTGCGGTCAGTCAGCTTGTCAAGAAGATCGGCCAAGAGGGGCCGCTTAGCGAGACGGATGATATGGCGTTGGTCGGGATCATTTCCACGCAACTCTTGCATCATCGCTTCATTGCGGCGTTCGAGATACCTCACCCTCTTTCGGAAGCTGATCCACTCCGGGTCTGTTCAGGACCAAAACCGCTAACTCGAAAAACTGATAATGCAATTCACGAAGAATGTACTCGCCATTGAACCTGCGGTGGAGGCAGATCGCATTGTCCAATCGGTGAGAAGCAACGTCCTGAGTGTCCTGCGTCGTCGCGGTGGCGTCGTCGGGATCAGCGGCGGCGTTGATTCAGCGGTCGTGTTGGCTCTTTGTGTCCGCGCTTTTGGTGTGAGCAAAATCACCGCAGTCATGATGCCGGACAAAGACTCTGATCCCGAGAGCGAGAGACTGGCCCGGGGCTTGGCCCGCCAGTACGAGGTAGAGCCGGTTTTGGAGGATGTGACGCCAGCACTTGAGGGATTTGGGTGTTACCGCCGGCGTGATGAGGCGATTCGGCGGGTGTTCCCCGAATACGATCCCACCCAGGGCTATAAAGCGAAGATCGTTTTGCCCCAGAATCTGCTCGAAGAGAGCACCCTGAACGTCTTTTCCTTGACCCTGGTCACCCCGGACGGGCAAGAGCGGACTTCAGTTCTGCCGGTCAAGGAATTCCTGCAAATCGTTGCCGCGTCCAACCTCAAACAACGAACCCGGATGGCAACGCTCTACTATCATGCCGAACTGCATAATTTCGCAGTGATTGGGACGGCTAACAAAAACGAGCATGACCAGGGATTTTTCGTCAAATATGGAGACGCCGGAGTGGATATCAAACCCATCGGCCACCTCTACAAGACGCAGGTCTATCAACTGGCCGCGTATTTGGGAGTTCCCGAAGCCATCCGGAAACGACCGCCGACTTCGGACACCTATAGCGCCGCCTGCACCCAACAGGAGTTTTTCTTCCGGCTCCCGTTCGACGTCATGGATTTGCTTTGGTTCGCTCAAGAGCACGACATTCCGAAGACTGAGGCGGCAAGAGTGATGGGATTGACAGAGGCGCAAGTGCAGCGAGCTTTCGACGATTTTGCCAGCAAATCTCGCACAACAAATTACCTCAGAATGCCTCCTCTGGACGTAGAAAGGCGTGTGGTTCCCACTCCCCCTTGATCTCACTTTACCTCGGGTCTCCCGTCAGCTACAGCCAGCGGTCAAGGCCCGAAGGCAGCGCCGAAACAAGGACAACGCTCAAAAACAACACTATGCAAATCGAAAAGCAAATCAGACAATTCATTTTACAAAACCTCTACTTCGTAGAGGACAATTCGTTTTCTGACGACGCTTCATTCCTGGAAACAGGCGTCGTCGATTCCATGGGGGTCATGGAACTGGTGGCTTTCATCCAATCCGAATTTGGCGTGACCACCGAGAATCATGAGGTCGTGGTGGAAAACTTCGACTCAGTTGGCAAACTGGCGAACTTTGTCCGCCGGAAGCTTTCGTTGTCGAAGCGAGGAGCTTCACTCCCGGCGACCGAAAGAGCGCGTGAGCCGGCCTCTCTGGTTAACCCCGGAAGTGGCAAAATCCTGTCCGATCACGAACTGCTTTCGCGCGATCGGGGAGCTGAGTAAGAGAACGATCCTGCAAGAAACCAGCCTCAAAGGACGCGGAAGGCTGCTTTGAATGATGAATGTGTCGGAGACGATTCTTTCGCGCGGTGCGAACTCAGCCGCGGCCGTCCTGCACAAGGATACCGTGATGACCTACGCTGAACTTCGAGAGAAAGTGGCTGGACTCGCCAGCGGCCTCCTGGCTCGAGGTCACACGAAAGGCGATCGGATAGGGATTTTCTCTGAGAACAGCCCCTTCTTTGTAAAGGCCTACCTGGGGATAATTCGCGCAGGCATGGCGGCGGTTCCTTTCCCGACGGAACTCGCGGCCGAAACCTTTGCGAAGATGGTCTCGGAAGCTGGTGTCAAGGAAGTGTTTGTTTCGAACCGTTTCCTGAAACAGGTACGTTCATGGGCGGAGGGAATCGGGGTGGCGCTTCTGCCGGAAAGCGGGGAGGAAGACTTGATGGGCGATCCGGGGTTGCCGTTGCCGCAAATGAATGGTTCTCGCGACCTTGCGTCCTTGATGTTCACCTCGGGCTCGACCGGGCTGCCCAAAGGCGTGATGGTCACCCATCGTAACATCGAGTGTAATTCGCGCGACATCATCGCATACATGGGCTTGAGTCCGGATGACAAGGTCATGGTGGTGTTGCCTTTTCACTACTGTTTTGGGCTTTCGCTGCTGCACACTCATCTAATGGCAGGAGGATCGGTTGTGCTGAACAATGAGTTTAAATTGTTCCCGGAAGCCATGCTCCTGGAAATGCAACGAAAGGAGTGTACCGGATTTGCGGGTGTTCCATCCACTTATCAAATCCTGCTTCGGAACTCACGGTTCCGGCAAATGGCATTCCCGGGGCTGCAGTGGTTCCAGCAGGCAGGAGGGAGACTGCCCAATCCGTGCATTCAGGAAATCCTCAGTTCCTTTCCCCAGGTCACTTATTTCCTGATGTACGGTCAAACCGAGGCCACCGCGCGCTTGAGTTATCTGCCGCCCGCCAGACTTGCCGACAAGCTGGGTTCCATCGGCCAGGGATTGCTCTCGACAAAGCTCGAAGTGCTTAAAGCCGACGGGTCGCCTGTCGCTCCAGAGTCGGATGAAACCGGCGAGATTGTGGCGGCGGGTGACAACATCACGTTGGGCTATTGGAACGATGCCGTCGAAACCTCGAAATTCTTCCGCAACGGCAGGCTCTATACCGGCGATATTGCGCGCGTGGATGCGGATGGTTTCATTTTCATTGTGGAGCGGGAAAGGGAACTGATCAAGTCGGGGGGCAACCGGGTTGGCGCCAAAGAGGTGGAGGATGTCATCGCCGAGATTCCTGAGATCATCGAGGTGGCGGCTATCGGAATGCCTGACGATCTGCTCGGAGAAGCTGTCACGGCCTTTGTCGTCCTGACCCCCGGATCAAAGATCACTCCTAAAGATGTGAAGGTTCATTGCCACCGGCGGCTGCCTGCCTTCAAAACTCCGGCAGAAGTGATTCTCCTCGACAGCATGCCTCACAGCAGTTCGGGAAAAATTCTTAAGCCCGCGCTTAAAGCAATGTTCGAGCGCCGTCACCGGAGCGCAGTCGAGATACCGTCTTTGGCCGTTCCCTGAACATGCTCAACACATTCTCCTCGCGATCTCCCGGGACTGCATCACCGGCCGAGCCATCGATCCTGGCTAACCGCGGAAGCTGCGAAAACACGGTTTCCGAACGCGAACCGAAAAAAGGTGTTCTGGCGTTATCTGAAGCCGTCCAGGGACTTTTGCGGTGCCCGAATTGCAGGAGCGGGTTGATATTCCAAAGCGGCTGTCTTTGCTGCGCCAGTCGGCTTTGCGGGATGCAATTTCCCGTCGTGGATGGCGTGCCGGTCCTCATCAACGACCACAACAGTCTCTTCGCGCGCGAGGATTTCGTTGCCGGAAAAAACACGACCTTCGACCTTTCCCGACGACGGTTTGTGCGCCGGCTGGATCGTTTGCTGCCAACACTGGGCAGAAACGTTAAGGCAAAGCGGAACTACCAGGCCTTCGCGGAATTGCTGTTAAAGCCTTCTTCAAATCCAGTCGTTCTGATCATTGGCGGCAGCATTTTAGGATGCGGACTGGAAGCGTTGGCGCAGCAACCGAAAATCCAATTGACGGAAACCGATGTCAGCTTCGGTCCGCGGACTCAGTTGATTTGCGATGCCCACGATCTGCCCTTTGAAAACAATTCCTTTGACGGAGTGGTGGTGCAAGCGGTCCTGCAGTATCTCGTGGAGCCCTCCAGATGCATCCGCGAAGTCGAGCGCGTGCTGAAACCCTGTGGTCTCGTTTATGCAGAGAGCGCGTTCATGCAACAGGTGGTTCACGGGCGATACGATTTCACCCGCTTCACTCACCTGGGACTTCGCCGGCTCTTTCGGGGCTTTGAAGAGGTGGGCAGCGGGCCGGTGTGCGGGCCAGGCATGGCGCTGGCGTGGTCGTGTCAATTCTTCCTTTTAAGCCTGGCCACTTCGCGGTGGATGCGGCGTGTCATGCGTGTGATCGGCCGATTAACGCTGTTCTGGCTGAAGTACTTTGATGCCGCTCTGATTGACAGACCAGGAACGTACGATGCCGCGTCGGGATTTTTTTTTCTGGGAAAGAAAAGCGACAAGGTTCTCTCTGATCGCGAATTGGTGACGCTCTATCGGCGAGCTCAGTGACAAGAACGCGTGAAGCGGTTTACTTCATCACAGATGCGAGCGACATCCCGACATTGAAGTGATGAGGCAGGACGCTTTTTCCCACCAAACAAATAAATTCTCTCGAACCTGACCATGACAACATCTGAATTCAAGCCGTTGGTTTCGATCGTGCTGCCCTGTCGCAATGAGCAGGGCTATATCCAGGCTTGTCTGCAATCCGCTCTCGATCAGGACCCGCCTGAGGGCGGCCTTGAAATCCTTGTCGCGGATGGAATGTCCACCGATGGCACGCGCGAGTACTTGCAGCAGATGGCCACGCAATATCCCTCAATCCGTATTCTCGACAATCCCGGTCGCATTGTGTCCACCGGGCTGAACACGGCCATTCGCGCCGCCCGCGGTGAAATCATCGTTCGCATGGATGCTCACACGATATATGCGCCCGATTATGTGCAGCAGTGCCTGGCGGTCATGAGCGAAACCGAAGCCGACAATGTCGGCGGGCCAATGCAAACCACGGCCGAGACATTTATGGAAAGGGCGATTCGCGCCGTGTTTCATTCGGCCTTCGCGGTGGGCGGCGCACGCTCGCACCAGGCGGGTTATGAAGGCCATGTGGACACGGTGATTTACGGTTGCTGGAAGAAGAGCGTTTTTGAGCGCATCGGCTATTTCGATGAAGAATTGGTCCGCAACCAGGATGACGAGCACAATCTCCGCCTGAGCCGTGCGGGAGGTAAAATCTATCAGTCCACGCGCATTCGCAGTTGGTACCATGTCCGAGGCTCGCTCAAGGCGCTATTCCGTCAGTACATGCAATATGGGTACTGGAGAGTTCTGGTCATTCGAAAGCACCATGCGCCCGCTTCATTCCGACATCTCGTGCCTGGAACCTTCGTCGGCTGTCTCTGCTTGCTGGCGGCCCTGGGATTGTTCTGGTCCCCCGCTTTGTGGGGGGTTGTCGGGCTGGCTGTTCTCTATGCCGCCGCAGCGCTGGTGGCATCTCTGGTCACCGCCGCATGCACACAATGGGCATTGCTCCCGGTCTTGCCCGTGGTCGTTTGGTGCTTTCATTTTGGCTATGGGTACGGATTCCTTCGCGGAATCCTGGATTTGGTGCTCCTCCATAATGCGCCCGACACACAGTTTGTCCAATTAACCAGAAAACAATGTCCGAGGCCGGGCAGTGTCCGGTCTTGAATCGAATCGGTGTATGAGCCTGGCGCAAGCCTCAAAACGCGCTGTTGCCGAAGGGCCGCAGCCGACGGGACTGGAGAGCTGCAGGGAGACCCGCTCCGAAGTTGATCGCCTTAAGGAGGTTTACCGGGAATATGGTGAACGCTGTTGGCGCAAAACCAAATGGTCAGTCACGAACAGAGGCAATCTAGCCATCCGACAGGAACGCGAGCGGAAGCTGGAGCAGTTGCTGCAACGCACGGGATTTCTCCCGCTGGGCGACCGGCGCATTTTGGATGTGGGCTGCGGCGCGGGCGAAACGTTGGCCGGCTTCGGAGCGTGGGGGGCGCAGCCGGAAAATCTTTTTGGGGTGGATTTGCTGGCCGACCGCATTCGACGCGCAAAAGAGAATTTCCCGAAGCTGACGTTTCAAGAGGCCAATGCCGAGGCGCTGCCGTTCGGGAGTGGCTTTTTTGATTTGGTCGTGCTGTTTACCGTGTTCACTTCGATTCGCGATCATCAGATGGCGCTCAACGTCAGTCGGGAAATCAATCGCGTCCTCCGCTCCGGGGGGGCGGTCGTCTGGTATGACCTCCGAATGAATAACCCGTTTAATCAACATGTGCGCGGCATCTCACGCAAAGGAGTTCGCCGATTGTTTCCTGAGTTTGATTCGCGCCTGATGACGGTCACGGTGCTGCCGCCGCTGGCCCGGCGGTCGGGCTGTCTGATTGACCTGCTGTACCCTTGCCTTGCGTCTTTGCCGTTTTTGCGAAGCCATTATCTCGGGGTACTGATAAAACCTTGAGAAAAACAGAGGGTTTGCTGGTTCGAGGAGGTTTATGCACTCAATCCCGTTTTACAAGCCGAGCATCGGCGAGCCGGAAATTAATGAGGTGGTGGATTGTTTGCGGACCGGTTGGCTGACTACCGGCCCGAAGACAAAACAGTTTGAGACGGAGTTTGCCCGCTACATTCAGCACACCCACGCGGTCGCGGTCAATTCCTGCACCGCCGCGCTGCATCTGGCATTGGAAGCGGTCGGGTTGAAAGCCGGCCAGACGGTCGTGGTGCCGACGATGACGTTTGCAGCCACGGCTGAGGTGGTCCGCTATTTCAACGCCACACCGCTGCTGGTCGATTGTCGGGCGGCGGATCTCAACCTCGACGTCGCGGATGCCGCCCGGCGAATCGAAGCGGCCCTGGCGCGAGGCGAAGAGGTCACAGCGATCATCCCCGTCCATTACGGAGGACAGATTGGGGACGCCGCCGGCGTCACGGCCTTGGCCGAGCGCTACGGTTTGAAAATCATCGAGGATGCAGCCCACTGCTGTCCGGCCTATTACCGCGACCAGGAAGGCGCGCCCTGGAAAAGCGTCGGCAGCGCCGCAGAGATCACTTGCTTTTCCTTTTACGCGAACAAGACCATCACCACCGGGGAGGGAGGAATGGCTTGCACGGAATCCCAGGAGCACGCCGATCGAATGCGGATCATGTCCCTGCACGGCATCTCGCGCGACGCGTGGAAACGTTACACCGCAGAGGGTTCGTGGTGCTATGAGATCATCGCGCCGGGATACAAGTACAACCTCACCGACATTGCGGCGGCCATCGGATTGCATCAACTCCGCAAAGCGGATCGGTTGCACGAGAAGCGAGCGCAGTGGGCGCGACTTTACTCCGAGTACCTCAGCGAGGTGGACGAACTGATCTTGCCGAAGGAGATGCCGAACCGCATCCATTCGTGGCACCTCTACTCCGTCCGCTTGAGGTTGGACCTCTTGAACGTCGATCGTGCGGCAGTGATTTCAAAAATGAAGAGCGCTGGCATTGGCACCAGTGTGCATTGGATGCCGCTCCACATGCATCCCTACTATCGCGAAATGCTCGGCTGCCAACAATCGGATTATCCATGCGCCGCCGCTATTTACCCGGAGTTGGTGAGCTTGCCGCTTTACCCGGACATGACCCCCGAGCAGGTGGAGTATGTCTGCCGGACCCTGAAAGAAATCATTGGCCGTTCGCGGGTGGTAATTTCGGGCGTGGACCTTCCGGTGCTCCAGTCTTCGTAACGCATTCATCAACACGGTCGTTTCCGCGATTGTCCTGGTCACTCCTTTATCTTGATCGGAGCCGCCTGTGAAATGGAGACAAAAATCCGCGATTCAAAATCTGATGGGAAGACTGCCGCCCCATCTGGGCAATCCCATTTACTACCAGCTTCAGCGCAGGTTTGGCGGCTTGCGCAGCCCGACTCCCGTAAGCCGGCTAACCGCCGGGATTGAAATTGCCCGCCTCATTTACAAATTCGAACACACCGTGGAATCCAAAGTGTTTCTTGAAGTTGGCACCGGCCATCGCCTGGACCTGCCACTGAGCCTCTGGTTGTGTGGGGCTTCCGCAATCACCACTGTGGACTTAAATCCTTATCTGAAGGAGAAGCTCGTGATGGGTGACATCGACTACCTGCGTCGGCATCAAGAGGAAGTGAGGAATTTATTTGCGTTTATTCCCCGGAGTCCAGCATTCGATGAGCGGTTTGAGCGACTGATCGCGCGCGCGGACAGCCTGCCAGAGTTACTGTCCACAACGAACATTCGATACTGCGCCCCGGCCGACGCAGGCTGCTTGGCCTTGGCCGCTGAAAGCGTTGACTATCATATTTCGTACACCGTCCTTGAACACATCCCTTCAGACGTTTTGAAGGGTATCTTCGAGGAAGGTCGGCTCCTTCTAAAACCAGACGGACTCTTTGTTCATTATATCGATTTCTCCGATCACTTCGCTCATTCGGACCAGGCAAT
>QHOP01000599.1 GCA_003219345.1 Verrucomicrobiota bacterium | reverse complement strand
ATGGGCCGAACGACAATTACATTAACGGCGCAGGTCTGGGCGGGGACTTTGATCAGACCCTGAGCAGCGCGGGTCGATACGTGCTGGCGTTGTATAACAACAGCCCCAACCCCCAGACCAATGTGTTTCAGGTAGTGACCTACACGACGCCGACCAATGGTCTGGTGTTGGGCACGACGATCACCGGGACCATTGCCGAACCGGGAGAGAGAGACTACTACACGTTCAGCGGCACGAACGGCCAGCGACTGTTCTACGACGCGTTGCAGAGTGATCCCGCCAGCATTTATGTGCAGTTGCTCACTCCATCCGGAGCCGTGGCGAACGTGAACGGCGACACCGATAGCGATGTCGGCCCGTTCACGCTGGCGGAGTCGGGGACTTACACTTTGGTGGTGTATGGCATCCGGGAAACGACCGGGGGCTATCGTTTTCGGTTGCTGGACGTGGCGGACCAGCCGGTGTTGCTGTTGGATCAGGTGTTGACGAACGTTGCGGTGGGTTACGAGACGACGTTGTATCGGCATGAGGGGACCAACGGGCAGCGGCTCTACTTCGACGGACGGACCGTCGGACTGAACGGGCAGTGGTATTTGTATGGGCCGACGGACAACAACCTCAACGGTGCTGGTCTGGGCGGGGACTTTGAACAGACCTTGAGCAGCGCGGGTCGATACGTGCTGGCGTTGTATAACGGCAGCCCCAACCCCCAAACCAATGTGTTTCGAGTCAACACACCCAACGACGGGACAACTCCCATCGTCTTCAATCGCGCGCCGGTCCTGGCGTCCATCGGCAACAAATTCATCGGCGAGGGAACCAATCTGACCTTCACCGCCGTCGCGTCCGATGCCGACGGCAACGCCCTCACGTTCAGCCTCGATCCAGGCGGTCCCTCAGGGGCCGCGATCAACCCAACGACAGGAGTGTTCAGTTGGACTCCTCCGGCTACGGGATTTTCATTCGTCACAAATCTTACGGTGCGAGTGACGGACAACGGCTCACCAGTCCTCAGCGCAGCCGAAACGATTGCGGTCAAAGTGATTGCCTGGCCGGTCATGATCGGCGTCGTCAAGTCTGGCACGAGCGCGACTGTCACGTGGAGAACGGCGCCCGGCGAACGGTATCGGTTGCAGTACAAAAACATCCTGAGTGACACGACCTGGCAGGACGTGAGCGGGATCGACGTCATAGCAACGGGTTTCACCGCTTCTGAGGTGGACAATTCGATTGGCACAAACAACCAGCGTTATTATCGCGTTCAGTATTTTCCGGGTCCTTAGCCGAGTTGCGCGGAGACAGGTTGCGCACCAGCTTCGCCTACCGGTTGGTTTCAGCTTATTCGCAGCGCCTGTGCGCCCGTCAATCATTGCCGCGTTCTGAAACGCCAGGCGGCGGTTTGTGAGTTGCCGGGCGCATTGTCGGCATTAAACTTCGTCCGTGATTCGGAACATTATCTTCGATTGGTCCGGGACGCTGGTGGACGATTTGCCGGCGGTGTGGCAGGCGACCAATTATGTTTTCAAGCAGGCCGGCGTGGCTGAGCTGTCGCTCGACCAGTTCCGGGCCGCGTTTTGCCTTCCGTTCAAAAACTTCTACAGCTGCTACGTTCCACAAATTTCGCTGCCGCAATTGGAGCAATGGTTTCACACCCATTTCCGGGAGGTCCAGCACCTGGCGCGCGAACTGCCGCACGCGCGCGAGTTCCTGAGCTTCTGTCGCGAGCGCGGGCTGCGCACGTTTTTGCTGAGCACGATTCATCGCGAGCATTTCGCGGCGCAGTCGGCGCTGACTGGTTTTGACCGTTTCCTTGACCATCCTTACATCGAAGTGTGGGACAAGCGGACGCGTATTCTGGAAATTCTCCGCAAGCACGAACTCACCCCGGGCGAGACGCTGTTTGTGGGTGACATGCAGCACGACATCGAAACGGCGCGGCACGGCGGCATTTTTTCCTGCGCGGTGCTCACTGGCTACAATCGGCTCGACCAATTGCGGGCGAGCGAACCTGATTTGATCGTCGAGCATCTCGGTGAATTGCGGGAGGTCCTGGAGCGCAATGAATTTGAACTGAAACCCCGCGGCGCATCCCATCCGGTTCAACTGGATGGCTGGCCTGTCGCCACGGTCGGTGCCCTTATCTTCAATGCCGCAGGTCAAGTACTCATGATCCGCACGCAAAAATGGTCGCAGCGGTGGGGTATTCCCGGCGGGAAAATCAAACTGGGCGAGAGCGCGGTCCATGCCCTTCGCCGCGAAGTCAAAGAGGAAACAAACCTCGAGATCGATGACATTCGGTTCGTGCTCGTCCAGGATTGTATCCATTCCAAGGAATTTTATCGTGACGCCCACTTTGTTTT
>QHOP01000054.1 GCA_003219345.1 Verrucomicrobiota bacterium | reverse complement strand
CTCAAACCCGGGTGCCGACGAAGGCGCATTATTCCTCGAATTATGTCATCGGAGGGCGAATCTACAGCTACGCGCATCAGCTCCAGACGGCTCTGGTACAAAAGCCAACTAACCTGCTGGAGGTCGGCAAGGGGCCTGGATTGGTTGCCTCAGCCTTGCGGGCCGCCGGAGTAATTGTGGTCACTTTGGACGTTCAGCCGGATTTGGAGCCGGACTTGGTTGGTTCGGTGACGAAAATCCCTGCCAGAGACAATGCGTACGATGTGAGTCTCTGTTGTCAGGTTCTTGAGCACTTGTCGTTCGACCAGTTTGTGCCGGCTTTGCGGGAGCTTTGGCGGGTGACCAGCCGTAAATTGGTGCTGAGCCTTCCCGACCTGACCCGTCACTATTACATCAAGCTGCGCCTCCCAAAATTGAAAGAGCTGGCTTGGGAGCATTCATTCCCTTTCTGGCCGCCGGAAGGTGTGCCCTCGCTGCGGGTCGAGCGTGATGGTCATCTTTGGGAGGTCGGCTGCCGAGGCACGACCGTGCGCGACGTGCGCGTTGCCATCCTCAAAAGCGGCTGGTCCATCGAACGCACCTGGCGGGTGCCTGAGATGGTCTGGCACCGGTTTTTTCTGCTTAAGAAAATGAGTTGATCAGATCGCCTCAGTCTCGGCGAAGGATCGACTACCCCAATCCCCAAATCATTTATGGCTCAGACAATCCATGCTGTGAGAGATGCCGTTCGCAGCAGCGGAGAGGGGTTTTCTGAAAAGAGCTGGGAAACCTCCCTCAGGATTCGCCAGGCAAACGCCCTTTTCAGCGCGATTGGCAGGGCGCCTGCTGTCAATGGGTCATGGTTCTCGGGCATTGGGTTCGCCTTAGGCAGCAGGTATTCGCGGTTGGGTGTAACTCCCCAGCCAGCGGGCGGTTAGCGCTCGCTTTTGCATGCGGGCGCGGCCGAGGCGCCGGGCAAAAGATATACAGCCGCTCTACATTTGCGGGACAGCATGTTTAATCCGCCAGTTATTCCTTCTTAAGTTTGAAACCGCTTGTCTCAATTTTGATACCCGCATACCAGGCGGAAGATTGGATCGCTGATGCGATCCATTCAGCCCGGGCGCAGACGTGGCCGAACAAGGAAATAATCGTAGTCGACGATGGATCCACAGACGGAACGCTTCGCGTCGCGAGCAGGTTTTCATCCAACGCTGTCAAGGTGGTAAGCCAGCCCAATCAGGGAGCATGTGCGGCCAGAAACAAAGCGTTCAGTCTCTGCCAGGGCGATTACATTCAATGGCTGGATGCCGATGATCTGTTGGCCCCTGATAAGATTGCGAAGCAATTCGAAAAGATCGACCGCTGTCGGAGCAAAACGACGTTGCTGTGTTCGGCCTGGGGCCGCTGCTACTATCGATCCGAGAAGGCAAAATTTACTCCCACCCCGCTTTGGCAAGACCTGCAACCGGTGGAATGGCTGATCCGGAAGTACGAGAACAACCTGTGGATGAGCCCGGAATCATGGCTGGTGAGTCGCGAACTGAGCGAAGCGGCCGGACCCTGGGACATCCGGCTGCTAAGAAACAATGACGGAGAATATTTCGATCGAGTGGTCTGCGCGAGCGACGGCATTCGATTCGTGCCGGAAGCAAGATCTTATCTCCGGACCGTGAACTTCCACAGCATCAGCAGCGACCTCCATCTGTCGGAGCAGAAGCTGGAATCGATGTTTCTTTCCCTTGCTCTGGGTATTGGTTATCTCCGCGCGCTGGAAGACAGCGAGCGGACGCGGGCAGCCTGCCTGAAGCAGCTGAAGGCTTCGTTGATCTATTTTTATGCCGAAACACCGGAGGTCGTGGAAAAGGTCGGGAAACTGGCGAAGGAGTTGGGAGGAAAGCTGGGCGTGCCGGAACTGAGCTGGAAATATTCCATGATCCAGAGGGCGTTCGGCTGGAAGGTTGCCAAAAAGGCGCAACGCGCGGCAGCAAAAGCCAAAACGGGGTTCTTAATGCGCTGGGACAGGCTTCAACAGTTCAAGCCATTGGTTGACAGGGAGCCGCCGGTTGAGAAGGTATCGGAGAGTGTCCTTTCCATCTGAAAGAGACGATATGAGAGAATGCGCCAAGAGCCCCATCGCTACGGATTGCCGGAAATCAGTTTCAATTCGTGGCAGGGTCGGCGGTGGGAATTGAAACTCCATGCAGGACGAACCGCTTCGCGGCTGGCCAACCGGGCGCCGCAGCGCGTCGTCGCTGCCGTTTCGGGAATCTGTTTTGGCAATCGCAATAGCAGCTGGAGCGGTAAGGCGGGCCGGGAATTGGAGGCAGCCATCATTGGATAATCCTCTCCAGGCAACAGGATCGCGCTTATCATCGGAACCGCCGGAGGCCGATACCTCCTCCGCTCACTCGAAGGACAGTAACAAATTCCCGAGTCCGGGTCCTCCCGTGGATTTGAGGCGGAAAACGGTGCGCAGTGGACTTGTTACTGTCCTTGCCCAAGCTGCCAACTTTTGCGTGTATACGGTTTCGACGATGGTGCTTGCCCGTCTGCTGTCACCGGAAGATTTTGGATTGGTGGGCATGGTTACCGCGGTTACAGGGTTCCTTCGGGTTTTTAAGGACGCGGGGCTTTCCGTGGCGACTGTGCAGCGCGAGGTGATTACGCACGAACAGATTTCCACGCTTTTCTGGGTCAATATGGTGGTGGGCATATTGTTGGCGATTGTTTCGCTGGTGTTGGCGCCTCTCTTGGCGATCTTCTATCGTGAACCTCGGCTGATTTGGATTACGGTGGCCATGGGGGCATCGTTTATCTTCGGCGCGGCGTCCGCCCAGCACGAAGCGCTTCTCCGGCGCCAAATGCGGTTCAAGGCCTTGGCTGCCATTGAAATGATCTCGTTGGCGGCCGGCATTTGCGTTGGCATCGGGATGGCGCTTAATGGATTCGGATACTGGGCGCTGGTGGCGATGCCGATTGCGACTGCCTTGGCGAATCTGGTGGCTGTGTGGACTGCTCTTTCTTGGCGTCCAGGTCCACCTCGGCGCGGAAGCGGTGCCAGAGCGATGCTGCACTTTGGCGCGTCACTGGCAGGCGTGAACCTCCTCAATTATCTGTGGCGCAATGCAGACAATGTTCTCATTGGCTGGCATTGGGGCGCCGGTCCACTGGGCTTTTACCAGAAGGCTTATGGTCTTCTGCTGTTGCCGATCAACCAAGTGAATTCACCTATCAGTGGTGTGGCCGTATCGAGTCTTTGTCGGGTGCAGGGAGACCCGGAACGGCTGCGCCGTTATTTCATCGGCGGTTACACGATGGCAGCATCCATCACGTTGCCAATCGTCCTTGCTGTCACGGTTTTTGCGGACGACATCATTACTCTCCTTCTGGGTGGGAGATGGTTCGAGGCTGTGGGCATTTTTCGTCTGCTTGCTCCGGCAGCGTTGATCGGGGCCTTGTTGAACCCCATGGGATGGCTCTTTGTGGCAACCGGCCGTGCGGATCGTCAATTCAAGTTGACGGTAGTCTGGTCGGCTCTGGTCGTCCTGGCCTTTGTGAATACGCGACCAAGGGGACATCCGTGCGGTTGCATGACATATTCGCTGCAATCAAAGCTCCCATCCTCGCCGCCGCTGTTTCCGGAGCGTTGGGCTTGCTCCTCAAGATAAGCATGGCCGACTCGATACCGGTATCCCTGCGGGCCATCGGCGGATGCTTCGCAGTCACTGGCGCATACGCTCTGATCCTGCTCGTGTTAATGCGCCAATGGGACTCTTACCGCAATCTCTTGCGTGAGGCCCTCCCCCTGACCCGATCGGCAGAGGTCTGAAAGTCGAGAGGGCCGTCCTGTCACAAAGCATGAAACCCGGGGTCCTGATAAATCGCTTTAGCGGGGCGGCGCGGTTTTTGCTTGCCTTTATTATGCTTGCCTTTATGGCGGAAAAAAGCCATACTGCCGCCGAGTTAGAGCTGTATTTTGAAAGCGCCAAGAATCAGTGTTGGACTGCCGGTCTATAATGGAGACAATTTCATTTCTCGATCCATTGAGTCGATCCTGGCGCAGGATTTCGAGGATTTTGAGCTGATCATTTCCGATAACGCGTCCTTGGATAAAACGGGGTTTATTTGTCAGAGCTATGCGATGCGAGACCAGCGGATTCGCTACTTTCGGAACGAGACGAATATTGGCGCTGCGCTCAACCACAATCGTGTTTTCGAACTGGCCAGGGGAAAATACTTCAAATGGGCTGCCCACGACGATGAATGCCTGCCCCGAATGCTGAGCCGGTGCTTCGAGACGCTCGAGGCAGCGCCGTCCTCGGTGACGTTGGTGTATCCGCACGCAGACCTTATCAATGATAAGGGGAAAATCCTGGGCGTATACTCGGCCTCCATCGAGTCCCGCGACCCCCGACCCCGCAAGCGGTTGGCGAAGGTGCTTGACTACACGGACTTGGGAGTTCCGATGTACGGCTTGATGCGCACGGACATCCTCCGCAAAACAAGACTGATCGATTCTTTTGTCGGTTCCGATTACGTTCTTCTGGCTGAGTTGGAGTTGCTGGGAGAGATTTGGAAGATTCCCGAAGTGCTGCTGCTGAAAAGACTGCATCCCGCGCGTGCCATGGAAGCGAATAAAACCAGGAAGGCGGGCAGGGCCTGGCACAACCCATTGAAAGGGAACAAACTGGATTTCTTGGGAGTTGGAGATCGACTCATTCTCGAATATCTCCGGTCCATATTTCGCTCCGAGCTGCAGGTGGTGGAAAAGGTATTGAGCTGCCTCATGGCTCTCTTTCTCTCATCGATCCAACGGAAGCGGCTGTGGCGCTGGCGATCGAGAGCCGTGAGGTTGTGGGGTGGTTACCGGCCCGCTCCGGCCTAGTGCCTAAAGAGCGGCAGTGATGCTGTATCGAAGGGGGTGGGTTGCCAATCGAGTCGCACGATATTCTGCTTCCATTGTTCATGATCGTGAAGGAGCAGCCGCAGCACGCGTCGATGGTCGATCCGACTACGGCAAGAATGCTGGAACAAATTCAATTTCCCGAGAGTATAAATTCAACGCATGAAAACGAGTTCAAAGTTGCGCGCCGGCGAGTGGGTCCAGGTCCGGAGCCGGGAAGAAATCCTGAAGACACTCGACAAAAAGGGGCAATTGGATTCACTGCCTTTCATGCCGCAGATGTTTCAGTACTGCGGTCAGAAATTCAGAGTTTACAAACGGGCACACAAGACCTGCGATACGGTCAACAAGACCGGAGGACGACGGATTCAGAATGCGGTGCATCTCGAGGGGCTTCGCTGTGATGGGAAGAGTTATGGGGGATGCCAGGCCGGTTGTTTGATTTTTTGGAAGGATGCCTGGTTGACGAGGCTGGATGGTGAACTTCGGGAAGCGCCCGCCCTGCCTGGAAGTGACCCAAGGCTTGAGTGTGCCACCGTCGGCAGGGATGCGAAGTGTTCCGAACACGATGTATTGGCGGGCACGCGAGTCGACGGCCGGCAGGGGGACGAGGATCCGACATACGTCTGCCAGGCAACGCAGTTGCCCCATGCGACAACATTTCTTCCGTGGTGGGATATCCGCCAATACCTGGAGGATTGCACGTCCGGAAACATCGGATCGAGCCGAATATTCCGAGGCGTCATTTATGCGTCCTGCTATAATCTGATCCAAGCCGGGATCGGTCTGGGGCCCATCCTTCGATGGCTTTACGATCGGTTCCAGGCGTTGTGGGGCGGCCTTCCTTATCCCAGAAAGCAGGGATGCATACCTGTGGGCCAGCGGACTCCGACCGCCACTCTCAACCTGCAGCCGGGCGAACTCGTCCGGGTCCGGCCGCACGAGGAGATCCTTGCGACATTGGACAAGGAAAACAAGAACCGGGGCCTCTATTTCGATGCTGAAGCCGTGCCTTATTGCGGAGGGACCTATCGCATTTTGAAGCGGGTCAACAGGATTATCGACGAAAAGACAGGCAAGCTGGTAACAATGAAAACCGGATCGCTCATTTTGGACGGTGTCTGGTGCCAGGCTCGGTACAGCGACCGACGGCTGTTCTGCCCGAGAAGCATATATACGTACTGGCGTGAGATCTGGCTCGAAAGAGTCGGGGAAAGCGGCTCCGGTGGGGTGGACGCGAACGCGAAGAAGGCTTCGTGCTGACGGACTGAGTCGCGGAGAAACTTTTGGGTGGCAGACAGAAAGTAGAAAGTAATTTCACACGATCAACCAGGAGGAATGTTTCAGAATGATTACGAAAACCGCAGACGCAGCAATCGTTGGATTAGGTTACGTTGGACTGCCCTTGTCGCTTCAGTTCGCCCGATCGGGCGTGACCGTGCTCGGTTTGGACATCGATGCCGTTAAGGTGGAGTCGCTGAGCCGAGGAGCGAGTTATATTAAACATATCGCTTCGGAGGCGATCGAGGAGGCGGTGAAAAAAGGTCGCTTCTCCGCCTCGACCGACTTCAGCAGGGTGAGAGAGGTCGAGGCCGTGATCATCTGTGTGCCCACGCCACTTAACAAAAACCGTGAACCTGACGTCTCTTTCATTATCGCGACCGGACGAGCGATTGCGCCGCACTTGCAGAAGGGCTCACTGGTGGTCTTGGAATCCACAACTTACCCCGGAACAACGGACGAGGACTTGCGCGAAGTGCTCGAAACCGGCTCGGGTATGAGGGCTGGAACGGATTTTCATCTGGCGTTCTCGCCTGAGCGAGAGGATCCAGGTAATCCGGACAGCAAAGTTGCTGCTATTCCCAAGGTCTTGGGAGGCTACACCCCCGCATGTCTGGAGCGAGCCAAGTCGCTTTATTCCAAGGCGATCAAGACCTTGGTTCCCGTTTCCTCCTGTCGTGTGGCTGAAGCGACCAAGCTGCTTGAGAATACATTCCGAAGCGTCAATATCGCCCTCGTAAACGAGCTCAAAGTCGTTTACGCTGCCATGGGCATTGATGTTTGGGAGGTCATCAGGGCCGCGAAAACGAAGCCGTTTGGGTTCATGCCGTTCTACCCAGGACCTGGTCTTGGAGGACACTGTATTCCAATCGACCCGTTTTATCTTACCTGGAAGGCGCGAGAATACGGACAGCACACGCGTTTCATCGAGCTGGCGGGCGAGGTGAACACAGCGATGCCCGAATACGTCGTGCATCGTGTGGTTGAGGCTTTGAACGCCGGGCGCAAGGCGCTGAACGGCAGCCGGATACTGGTGGTCGGATTGGCGTATAAGCCGAATGTCGATGATGCCCGCGAGTCGCCCAGTTACGTGTTGATGGACATGGTCAAACAGCGCGGCGCAGAGGTAGCTTATTACGATCCTTACGTGCCAGTAATCGGGCCCACTCGCGAACATGCTCGTTGGGCGGGGACGAAATCTGTCGATTGGGATCAACGAATGATCGAGAGCTTCGATCTCGTGCTGATCGCCACGGATCACGCCTGCGTCAATTACCAGGAGTTGGCACAGTGGGCACGCTGCATTGTGGACACGCGCAATGCCATGGCTCAAGTCCGTCCAAGTCCAGGCAAAGTGTGGAAGGCTTAGCCGATCCAGTAAGTCGACTCGCGATTCAGGCACACAAAAGACAATTTCAAGCAACCAGTAAACTTGCGATTTTATCATGCGCGTGTGTGTAACCGGCAATGATGGGTATCTGGGCTCCTTGCTGACAGCGGAGTTGCTGAAACGAGGTTATGAAGTGATCGGCCTTGATACGGGTTTTTACAAAGAACGCATGCTTTACCGGGGTCCCTCGATCACGCCCTTGACCCAGGCAAAGGATGTGCGCCAGGTCGAGGCGAGTGATCTAAAAGAAACAGATGCGGTCGTGCACATGGCAGAGCTTTCGAATGATCCCCTCGGACAGCTTGCGCCCACGATCACTTACGAGATCAACCATCGTGGCTCGGTGCAGTTGGCAGAGCAGGCGCGCCAAGTCGGAGTCAAACGCTTCGTTTACATGTCTTCCTGCAGCGTCTATGGCGTGGCCGACCGGGACTTCGTGGACGAGGAATCTCCGGTGAATCCCCAGACCGCGTATGCCGTGTGCAAAACCCTGGTCGAACGCGACGTGAAAGCGATGGCGAGCGATGGATTCTCGCCGACGTTCATGCGAAACGCGACGGCTTACGGAGCGTCGCCGCGGATGCGCTTTGACATTGTCCTGAACAACCTGGCGGGCCTGGCATGGACAACAAAAAAAATCGAGATGACCAGTGACGGCACACCGTGGCGTCCATTGGTTCACGGACTGGATATTTGCCGGGCCATCATAGCGGTGTTGGAGGCGCCGCGCGAAGCGGTGCATCAACAGGTCTTCAACGTGGGCGACACCTCTCACAATTACCGGGTCAGAGAAATCGCCGAAATCATCGCCGATGTGTTTCCCGGCTGCAGCGTCTCGTTCGGTCCGCCCGGCGCGGACAATCGCAGCTACCGGGTCTCATTCGAGAAGATCCGCAAGCATTTGCCGAAGTTCAAGTGCGCCTGGGACGCGCGGCGCGGGGCGCAGCAACTCTACGAGTTGTTCAAGCGGATCGACATGACGCCCGAGGTTTTTCAGCACCGCGCCTTTACACGACTGAAACAGCTCGAGTATTTGATCCGCACCCGCCAAATCGACGATCATTTTTTCTGGAAGGAATGATGCGGTTTGTCCCGACCAGATTGGCCGGCGCTTACATCATCGAGCCGGAATCCCGGGAGGATGCACGCGGCTTTTTCGCCCGCACTTTTTGCTCGCGGGAGTTTGAAAATCACGGGCTCGTGGCCAGCTTTGTGCAATGCAGTGTCTCCTTGAGCCGCAGGCGGGGAACGCTTCGCGGGTTGCACTATCAACTTCCTCCTGCCTGTGAAGTGAAGCTGGTGCGCTGCGCGGCTGGCGCCCTGTATGACGTCATCGTTGATTTGAGGCCGGACTCTCCGACTTACCTGGAGAACATCGGCGTGGAACTGACGGCGCGAAACCGGTGGGCGCTTTACGTCCCCGAAATGTTCGCACACGGCCTGCAGACCCTGGAGGACGACACGGAAGTCTTTTATCAAATCAGCGCCTTCTACGCGCCCGACAAAGCGGTTGGATTGCGGGCCGACGATCCCAGGCTTGCCATTCGCTGGCCTCTCCCGGTGACAGACATATCCGAGCGGGACCGAAGCTGGCCGCTGTTGGGCTGAGATGCATTCCGAATGGAAGGGGCCTGTCCCTTTGACAATGGTTGAAAAAGGACTCAAGCAAGCTCTGGAAAGCTGGGATTCGACCGGAGCAGGCGAAGAGCTTTATCAGATTGCCTCGGCGCTTTACCCCATTTGCCGCAGCATCACCGGAAATGGCCTGCGACAGAGTCTCCGATGGCTGCAGAAATGGGTTCCGCTGTCGCTGCGGGAAGTTCCCAGCGGGACCCATGTCTTCGATTGGGTTGTGCCGAAGGAGTGGAACATCCGTGACGCTTACCTCCGGAACTCGAAGGGTGAAAGAGTCGTCGATTTCCAGAAATGCAATCTCCACGTCGTGAACTACAGCATTCCGGTGAGCCAAAAGATTCGGCTCGTTGAGCTGCGGAAAAACCTGTTTACTTTGCCGGATACGCCCGACTGGATCCCCTATCGCACTTCTTACTACAAAGAAACCTGGGGGTTTTGTCTGAGCCACCGACAGTTGGAGAATCTGGCGGACGAGGAGTACGAGGTTCGTATCGATTCGACATTGGAGCCCGGTAGTTTGACTTATGGTGAATTTCGCATTCAGGGCGAAACGGACGATGAAGTTTTGATTTCGAGTCATTCCTGTCATCCTTCGCTCTGCAACGACAACCTTTCAGGTATGGTGGTGGCGGCGAAGCTGGCGCAGTATCTCAGTCGTTCTTCGCTGCGTTACTCCTACCGATTTCTCTGGATTCCGGGCACTATCGGCGCAATCACCTGGCTGGCCCGAAATGAACCCGCCCTCTCGCACATCAAACACGGGCTGGTGCTCTCCTGCGTGGGCGATCCGGGGCGGTTTACCTACAAGCGCAGCCGGCGGGGAAAGGCGGAAATCGATCGGACCGTCGAGTATGTTCTCCGGCATTTTAGACGTGAATTCGATGTCTTGGACTTCTCCCCTCAAGGATATGACGAGCGCCAGTACTGCTCCCCTGGTATCAATCTCCCCGTCGGGTGTTTCATGCGGACGCCCAGTGGCAAATACCCGCAATATCACACGTCCGCCGACGATCTGACTCTGATTACACAGCCGGCACTGGCGGAGTCGCTCCACCGACTGCTCCATGTGGTGGATGTCCTGGAGAAAAATCATCATTACCTGAATCTGAACCCGAAATGCGAACCGCAACTTGGCCGTCGAGGCCTCTACCGGCAAATGGGCGGAACGAACAACAGTGGAGTTGAGGAAGCGATGCTCTGGCTTCTGAACCTTTCGGATGGAGATCAATCCCTGCTCGATATCGCGGAGCGATCCAAGCTGGACTTTTGGTCTCTGAATAAAGCCGCCGAAATTCTCGTGAAGCATGATCTGCTTCGAAGGGTGGAAGCCTCAGGTGGACGCGCCACCGGACACCGAACCAGTTAGGAGCTTTCGAAGCGCAGAAACGACTTGCCAGCGGCTGCTATACCCTCTGCGAGTTCATTGCATTGGCATTGTATTTTGCATCGAGCGTGGAGGTTTGTCTTTGCGACTACTGCGTAATTAGTTGTACTCCAACGATATCTACTAACTGTTTGGATTGGCGTGTAATTAGCTTATGACGGGCAGGTGCCAGACTGCGCCAGAATGTCAAAGCCGGGTTGTTCGACGACTTGATAACCTACCGTCATTGTGGACTGGTGCCCGCGCGCCGCCGGGCCGAGTTCGGTGCGAACCGACGAACTGGCTACTGGACGAAGGCCGAAGCGAATCTCACCCATACCGTTTCATGAACACCGAGGTTAACTTTTTCCACGAGCCTTCTATCCGAAAAACGCGGCCCACACGAGCAGAGAGAATGTTGCGCTGCCTCGGCCGGATTTGTGGAAATGGGGTCATCCGAGTGCTCGGCAGCCTGAGCTTAGTTTTGGGTTTAGTCCCTCACAGTTCCGCTCAAACGTTTAACGACCCACGGTTTGTGTCTGAACTTGTAACGACGTTACCGGTGTACGGTCCCGTTGGTGTGGCTTGGGCGCCTGACGGTCGTATGTTTATCTGGCAGAAGAATGGGATCGTGCGGGTTCTGAAGGACGGAGCCCTGCTTCCCACTCCGTTCCTCGACTTCAGCTCAAAGGTCAATACGTACAATGATAATGGAATGCTGGGGCTGGCTTTTGGTCCTGATTTTTCAGACACGGGCTCTGTTTACCTGACTTACGTGTATGAACCGAACGGGAATCCCAACGATACACGCACCAAGATGGCGCGTCTTGTAAAGGTGACCGCCGATCCGGCCAACCCGGATGTGGCACTGGCTGGAAGCGAAGCGACGATTCTAGGCGATTTCCCGGTTGACTATGGCACTCACGTGCTTGGCACAATCCGATTCGCTCGCGACGGGACGATGTTTTTCGGCAACGGCGATGGCGCAAGTCCCTCTTCAGTTGATGCCAATGCTTTGGGCGCCCAGGATCTCGATAGTGTGCGAGGAAAGATTTTTCGCGTAAACCGCGATGGAACTGCTCCGAGTGACAATCCGTTTTACGACGGAACCGATTCGATTCGCTCCAGGGTCTGGTGTTATGGTGTTCGCAACCCCTATCGGTTCAGTCTTCACCCAACGACTGGGGAACCCTACTTCGCGGACGTCGGCTGGGACACCTGGGAAGAAATCGACCGAGGCGTTCGAGGCGGTAATTTTGGTTGGCCCTGTTATGAAGGGAACGGTCCGCAGCCAGGCTATCAAAGCCGTTTCGGGCAATGCGCGGCGGTCTCTTCTGTGATAGCGCCGATCATCACCTATCCCCACAGCGGCGGGGACCTCAACAGCGCCGGAACCTGCATCGTCGGAGGGGATTTTTACACAGGGAATCGCTATCCCCCGTCCTACGAGGGAAATTATTTTTATGCCGATTACAGCGGAAACTGGATTCATCGACTTGTGCTTGATGCCAATGGAAACCTCGCGAGCGCCGCTCCCTTTGCCAACGGCATTCTCGCACCAACCTGCGTGGAGCAAGGACCGGACGGGCTGCTTTACTATGTGTCATTTTCGACCGGAGAGATTCGACGGATACGTTACAATGGGCCCGTTGCGGTCGCTTCTGCAACTCCCAGCTATGGTTATTCTCCTCTCCAAGTCTCATTTTCCAGCCTCGGCTCCACAAATCCCTTCGGGGGCACTCTGACATACTCTTGGGATTTCGGAGACGCGGCGACGTCTTCGCTGGCCAATCCCACTCATACCTACAGCGCGAGCGGTGTTGCCACCTTCACAGCCACGCTCACCGTCAGAGATTCCAACAACCTGACATCCTCAGCGACCGTGAAAATAACCGTGGGTAGCCTGCCTCCAACTCCGACAATTTTCACGCCTGCCGATGGGACGGGTTTTCTACCCGGACAAACTGTGTCTTATCAAGGTTCTGCTGCAGATCCGGATGAAGGCGCGCTCCCTCCAAGCTCCTTGAAGTGGACGGTCCTGCTCCACCACAACACGCATGTACATACTTTTGTTGGCGGGACCGGTTCAGAAGGGAGTTTTGTCGCTGAGAAGCATGACATCATAGGCACCTTTTCCTATGAGATCGTCCTGACTGCGACCGACAGCAGTGGTCTGGCGGCGTCCACCAGTGTGCAGCTGCCAATTCTTGCTGACACAACATCGCCGACAACTCCTTCGGGATTGACCGCCGCCACAGCGAGCAGCAGCCAGGTCGATCTGAGCTGGGGCGCATCAGCGGACGATGCTGCGGTGGCGGGGTATCTCGTGGAGCGTCAGGGTGGGGGCAGTGCGGATTTTGTTCAGATTGGAACGGCGACGGACACGACGTACAGCGATACGAGCGTGACGGCGAACACCAGTTACAGTTATCGAGTGCGAGCGATCGATGCTTCAGGGAATGTCAGTGATTATTCCGCGGTGGCCAGTGCCACGACACCGAG
>QHOP01000547.1 GCA_003219345.1 Verrucomicrobiota bacterium | reverse complement strand
TTGGCGCAAAATTGATGACCGATTACGTGCTGCCGCTGGAAGTGGTCGGCCTGCTTTTGACCGCCGCGCTGATTGGCGCGGTCATCATCGCGATGGAGGAGAAGGCCCGGCGCGAGCCGGAAGCATCACAATCGCACTGAGAGCGAACTCACGATGGCCGCTACCGTTCAACAGCAGGTGAGAAAATGGGAAAGTGAGCAGGGGGGAGTTCCCCCTTTCCCCCTTTCCCCCTTTCTCACTTTCCCTGCCTTATGACTCCACTTTCCGCATATCTTGTGCTGTCGGGCTTGCTTTTCAGCATTGGCCTGGGCGGCGCATTGACGCGGCGCAACGCCATCATCGTGTTGATCGGCATCGAACTGATGCTCAACGCGGCGAACCTGAACTTCATCGCCTTCTGGCGCTACAGCGAACACCCCGAAGCGTTGACCGGTGTGATGTTCGTCATTTTCTCAATTGGCGTGGCGGCGGCGGAGGCGGCAGTCGGGCTGGCGTTGATCATCGCCATCTATCGCCATTACAAGACCACGAACCTGGATCAGATTGATTCGATGAAAGGATGAGCAAGAAGCGTTATGACTGCCGCGGCTAATAACTTCGCTCGACTCGCTGATGATTTAGGTCTTGTGGCGGAGAAGGAAGGCCTGTTCGTCGGCAAAATTCGCGGCTTGCCGGTTGGAGTGAAGTGCATTGATCCCGAAGGTTCGGGTTTGCTCCTGTTTCAAATTCGGCATCCGATGCCTGCCGGGGCAAAGGAGCTTTCAAATATTCAAAATGCTTCGGAGATTGAGCGATTGGTTGCCGAGAAGAAAATCGAGATTTCCTTGGAAGACAAAGCAGCACGGCTGACCTTCGTTGAGGGCGCGAAATTACGTTCTTCCCCGGTTGGAACTGGAAGCGGGTGGATTTCACCTGGCGATAAAACTTTTGGCGGCAGCTCTATCTGTGACGCTGGCCGTCGTTATGGCAAAACCGGCAAAACTGAAACTGAATTTTGTGAACCAATGTCCGGCATTAACAAGAAGCTCGGCTTGCAAGCATGAACGGGGGTGATTACAATTCTGCCATATGAGCCATACAATCACAATCCGTCTTAACACAGAGCTTGCCGAATGGCTGGAACGGACCGCTGCCAAAACCGGCGTGTCCCAGGGCCAGCTCGTGCGCGAGCAGTTGCAGAAGGCCAAAGCCGCGAATGCAGACCGGCCCTATATGCGTCTGGCGGGGAGCATACGTGGCCTGCCGCGGGATTTGTCCCGTCGCAAAGGGTTCTCGCGATCATGAAAGGAATCGCCGACACAGGATTCCTGGTTGCGTTTATCAGCGAGAACGACGCTTATCACGACTGGGCTGCTGGCGTTGCGGCGCAATTGGACGAGCCGCTCCTGACGTGTGAAGCCGTTCTGGCTGAAACCGCATTCCACCTTCGGAACTGTGCGGTTGTTTTCCAGATGCTCAAGGAGGGCATCATTACTCTGAGGTTCGATTGCAATGATCATCTGCTGCAACTGGAAGTATTGGCGAAACGTTATTCCGATCGTCAGCCGGATTTGGCGGACCTTTGCCTGATTCGCATGAGCGAACTGTTTCCAAGGCATTCCATTGTCACCGTCGACCGGGAAGATTTCCGCGTCTATCGGAGAAACAAACGTGAGTCCATCCCGTTGATCTGCCCGCCGGGAAAATAAATGGTCTGGATTCTCGAAATCCTCTGGCTGATTCCCGCGCTGCCGCTGGCGGCGGCGGCGGTGGCGGCGCTGGCCAGACGCCCGCAACACCGGTTCGCCGCCACGCTGGCCATTGGTTCGATGATTCTGGCGTTTGTGCTTTCGTGCGTGGCCTTTGTTTCGACTCTCGGCGGTCACACTGGAATGGAAGTCGAACGGCAGGTTTACAACTTTGATTGGCTTCAGTTCGGCGATGCCTGGCTGAAACTGGGCTGGGTGCTCGATCCCATCACGGCGGTGATGCTGGTGATGGTCACGTTCGTCGGGTTGCTCATCTTCATCTACAGCGTCGGTTACATGGGGCACGATGAGAACTTTACGCGATTCTTCTGTTTCATGTCACTGTTCGCCGCGGCGATGCTCGGTCTGGTCATTGCGAACAGCCTGTTGCTCCTGTTCATCTGCTGGGAACTGGTCGGGCTGTCGTCGTACCTGCTGATTGGCTTCTGGCACCACAAACCGAGCGCCGCGGCGGCTGCCAACAAGGCGTTCATTGTCACGCGCGTCGGCGACATCGGTTTTTTCCTCGGCATCCTTTGGCTTTACGCGAAGACGGGCACATTGTTGTTCTACGACAACGGCAACGGCTGTCTCGAACAATCCGCGTTAACCGGACTGGTGGGACAAACTACCAGCATCGGTCTGGCAGTTTCCACCGGCATTTCGCTGCTGATCTTTTGCGGTGCCATCGGCAAGTCCGGCCAGGTGCCGCTGCACGTCTGGCTGCCGGATGCGATGGAAGGCCCTACGCCGGTCAGCGCACTGATCCATGCCGCGACGATGGTGGCGGCGGGCGTTTTCCTTGTGGCGCGGGTGTACCCGCTGATGGCGGCAAATGAGATTCCTAACGACCTCTTCATACATGGAACGGGGATTGTCGAAGTAAGGGCAGCCGTTGCGCCCGCGAAATCAAACCGCGACGGAT
>QHOP01000546.1 GCA_003219345.1 Verrucomicrobiota bacterium | reverse complement strand
CAGCTATGATTTTCCACGCTCACCACGTTCGAGTGAAATTGATACATGTCCATCAGTTGCTCGTCCGAAGCAGAAACAGTGTTGCCCAGAAAAATTTTCCAGCTGGCCAACTGCGCCTGCGGCGCCACACCGCTCATGCCGCGATGATTGTTGCCCTCGGCGAGCGCCAGACCGGCGACGACGGTGGAGTGGTTGTCATCCGGGTCCGTCGGCAGCGCATTGGTGCTCCCATTGCCGCGGTCGAAATAAAAATGCAGATTGTTGGCGGCGCGAAGCACGAACTCCGGGTGGGTCAGTTCCACCCCGTCGTCCGCCACGGCAATGATGCTCCCCTGGCCGCGTGTAATCGGCCAGGCCGCCCGGACGTTGAGATCAACGCCGAGCGGTGCGCCGTTCCCAGCGCGATTCTCCAGGTTCCACTGATCGAAGAAATACGTGTCGTTCGGCCGGACGGCATAAGGACCGTGCTTGCGCATCTGTTCCCGCCGTTGAACCGGGCAGCTCACCAGCACTTCCGGCCGCGCGGCCAGCCGTTGCGCCTCGCGCAGCGCCGTCGGCGCGTCGGCGGCTTCAAGAACAAAGAAATTCGCCGCGACAGCGCGAGAAAGCTTCAGTGAACTCCCTTTCAAAACCTCGTGAACATCCGTTCCCGGCTGCAACTGCAGCGCCACACGGCTGCCAAATTGGACGGGGTAACGCGAAGCATTTTCCGGCCAGGCCTTCACCCAGTTTAACGCCGCGCTGCCCGCCATGTTTTGCTGTTCGACGCGATAAGTGGTTGGTTTCGGTTCGCGGAAATGGAACCGCGCGCCGGAAGGAGCCGGCTGCGTTTGCGCGAAGGCGGCGGAAGCTGCCAGGCCTCCGAGGCCAATCAAAGCGCGATTCATCCGGCGGGAAATGTTTATGGTGAACCGGCTCAAGGCGAGTCCTAACCCGACTTTTATTGCTCGGGTGGTCCGTCTCATTTGTCGCGCTCCCAAAAATGATTGAGGACGGCCTGGCCGCTGGCCGCGAGGCTGCCGGCGATTGCGCCGGTGATGTATCGTTTGGCCCGTTCCGCCGCGCCGGGCAAATCCGAACCGAGCGCCAGATAGCCGGTGACCGCCGCGGAGTAAGCGCAGCCGGTCCCATGGGTGGAAATCCCTTTCACGAACGGCGCGCTCAACAGCAGCTCCGTCTTGCCGTCAAAGTAGATGTCGATCGCCTCCCGGAAGCCCCGCAGGTGACCGCCTTTCACGAGCGCAGCGCAACCGTAACGCGATTTGATTTCGCGCGCGGCCGAACGCATCTCTTCGACCGACTCGATCCTCCGACCAATGAGATCGGCGGCCTCATCCAGATTCGGGGTCACCAGGGTGGCCAGCGGGAGCAGTTGCGCTTTGACCAGTTCCACACCCGAAGAATCGAGCAGCGGCGCTCCGCTCGTGGCGGCCATCACCGGGTCCACGATGAGCGGCGGTCGGTTTCTTCCCTCGAAACAACGCGCGACCACCCGGACAATTTCGCTGGAGAACAACATGCCGGTTTTGACCGCGGCCGGAGGCAATTCCTCCAGCACGGCTTCGATTTGCTGTCGCACGATTTTCGCGTCGCACGCCTGAATGGCGCGGACATCGTTGGGATTCTGCGCGGTGACGCAGGTGATGGCGCTGGCGCCGTGCACGCCGAGTGAAGCGAACGTTTTCAAATCGGCCTGAATTCCCGCGCCGCCGCCGCTGTCGGAACCGGCGATGCTCAGAGCTGTTGGAACTATGCGTTGCCTCGCCATGAAAAGCTGAGTTCGCCCGGAAGAATTATCTGCGCACCGCGGCGCGTTCCTGCCGCCACGCCAGCTCGCGCTGGCCGCACCGATTCCCGTCGCCTCGCGAGCAGAACTGAAATCCTTTGACGCCACTTTGCATCGGTTTTGTGGCAGCAAGAATAGCACCACTCGCTCCCGATAGAAAGTGGGCCTTTCCATCGGCGGTCTCATAATTTGATGTAGCGTCGAGCCTATGGTTCGATGAATCGGCGCACAGCGCCGACGCTACACGCAAATCGACACCCTCCTGGTTCGGGCAGCGCCCTGCCGCCCCTTCCAAAACGACGCCCCATGACGCCTCTCGGCGCCGACTTTGAGCATTGAAGTTTCGAATGGAAACTCCATATTCTGCACATGGACAAAGACCGTGTGGCGGAAATCCTGATCGAGATCGGCACCCTGCTTGAACTCAAAGGGGAGAACCCGTTCAAGACGCGCGCCTATGAAAACGCCGCGCGCGCCCTCGAAAGCCTGACTGAGCCGCTCCAAAAGCTCGTCGCCGAAAACCGTCTTGCCGAAATCGAAGGCATCGGCGAAGGCATCCAAAAAAAGATCGCTGAACTGGTCACCACCGGCAAATTGGCTTACTACGACGGACTGAAAACGTCCATCCCGCCCGGCCTGGTCGAGATGCTCCAAATCCCCGGCCTCGGTCCCAAGAAGGTCAAAGCGCTGAACGAAAAGCTCGGTATCGAAACGATCGACCAACTCGAAGCCGCCTGCAAAGCGGGCAAGGTCGCCACACTGGCCGGATTCGGCGAAAAAACCCAGAGCAGAATTCTCGAAGGCATCGAATTCAGACGCGCTTACGCGACGCGCCATTTGCTGA
>QHOP01000545.1 GCA_003219345.1 Verrucomicrobiota bacterium | reverse complement strand
TGGTGCTGGCCCATTCGGAGGGCAAGTCGGCGTGGCTCGACCAGGGCGGCGCGCCAGCCGGGCTGGCGAAGAAGATATTGGACCGCGGCAGTTCGGTCGTTTTATTCGACGCCTTTCGGACCGGTGGGCTGGCGAGTGGTGATTCGGCCGCAGGGCGGAAGCGGTTTGACTTGTTCTTCACCGCTTACAATCGAACGGACTTGCAGGAGCGGGTGCAGGATTGCGTCACGATGTGCGCGTTCGCGCAGATGCATACGAAGGGCCGACGAATCGCTCTTTGCGGAACGGGGCGTGCCGGATTATGGGCGTTGCTCGCCGCGCCGGCGGCCGACGTGGTGGCGGCGGACTGTGATTCACTCGATTTGAGCAACGATGAGGCGCTTTTGAACGAGGATCTGTTTGCGCCGGGGCTGCGGAAAATGGGAGCGTTCGCCGGGGCCGCTGCGCTGGCAACGCCGCACCCGCTGTTGCTGCACAACACCGGGAGAAACTTTGCGACCGGTTTATTGCGGGATGCTTATGCCGCAGGCCGGGCGGAGAAAATGTTTCGCGAGGAAAAAACGCAGTTGTCCGATGACAAGCTGGCGGAGTGGCTTGCGAAGTGACACGGACTTTTGCGGGCTTGCTTCCATCATTTAAGAGTGCCGTTTTTGGAGTGCCGTTTTCTCGATTCCATTCGTTACGAAGGGAATAAAAGATTTCCGACGGGTCATCGGGCTGGCAGCGGAAAATGTGAAGAAAAACCGTTGACAGCCCCTTGGGTGTCAAATAATTTCATTCAGTCGTTGGACCGTGAAAAACTAGAAAATCATTGGCCCCTGCAATTTTGAAAAGAAGAGGACGGGCTAATGGTGTATTATTGTTTTTTACGGCAGTCAGGATTAAATAATCCGGCTATTGCCCATGTAGCTCAGTCGGCAGAGCACGTCCTTGGTAAGGACGAGGTCATCAGTTCAACCCTGATCATGGGCTCCAGTTCGGGCTTTAACAAAAACTAGAACTAACAACGAAATCGCATGGCAAAAGAAGCGTTTCAAAGAACTAAACCCCATGTCAACGTCGGCACGATCGGCCACGTTGACCACGGCAAGTCCACGCTGACGGCGGCCATCGTGCAAGTGCAGGCCGGCAAGAAACTGGCCAAGGCAATTTCCTATGCGGAAATCACCAAAGGTGGCACGGTTCGCGACGCTACCAAGACAGTCACCATTGCGGTTTCCCACGTTGAATACGAAACCGCCACGCGCCACTACGCGCACGTGGATTGTCCCGGGCACGCCGACTACGTGAAGAACATGATCACGGGCGCCGCGCAGATGGACGGCGCAATTCTGGTCGTCAGCGCCGCCGACGGCCCAATGCCTCAGACGCGCGAGCACATTTTGTTGGCCCGTCAGGTGGGCGTGCCCGCGATCGTCGTTTTCTTGAATAAGGTCGATCTGGCCGACGCGGACTTGCTGGATCTGGTGGACATGGAAATCCGCGACTTGCTGACCAAGTATGGGTTCCCGGGCGATAAGACGCCGATCATCCGCGGCAGCGCAACCGCCGCCCTGGCCGGAAAGCCTGAAGGGGCCAAGGCGATTCAGGAACTGATGGATGCCATTGACAGCTTTATCCCGCTCCCGACGCGGGAAGTGGACAAGCCGTTCCTGATGTGCATCGAAGACGTGTTCAATATTGAAGGTCGCGGCACGGTGGTGACCGGTCGCGTGGAGCGCGGTCTTCTTAAAAAGATGGAGGAAGTTGAGATCGTCGGATTGCGTGACACGCGCAAGACGGTGGCCACGGACATTGAAATGTTTCGCAAGCTGCTCGACAGCGCCACGGCGGGCGACAACGTGGGTGTGCTGTTGCGCGGCATCAAGAAAGAGGAAGTCGAGCGCGGCATGGTGCTGGCGAAACCAGGCACCATCACCCCGCACACCAGCTTCAAGGCGGAAGTTTACGTGTTGTCGAAGGAGGAGGGTGGCCGGCATACACCGTTCTTCAGCAATTACCGCCCCCAATTTTATTTCCGCACCACAGACGTGACCGGCACCGTAAAGCTGGCGCAGGGCGTGGAAATGGTGATGCCGGGCGATAATGTTTCAGTGGACATCGACCTGATTGCGCCGGTGGCGATGGAAAAAAGCCAGCGGTTTGCGATCCGCGAGGGCGGTCGAACCATCGGCGCCGGGCGTGTCAGCGAAGTCGTTGCTTAAATTGAACGCAAAGGAATCGAGGAGCGCGGGGGTGACCTCGCCTCCGCTTTTTCGTCTGGTAACAAATCGAAAAATGATGCGGCAGTGCGCTAGGGCGGTAGCTCAATTGGTAGAGTAGCGGTCTCCAAAACCGTCGGTTGGGGGTTCGAGTCCCTCCCGCCCTGCCACGATAATCCGGAGGGGTGGCAGAGTGGTCTATCGCGACGGTCTTGAAAACCGTTATGGCTTAACCGCCATCGGGGGTTCGAATCCCTCCCCCTCCGCCAACGCGGAAACCGAGAAAGAAACCGTGGATTGGTACGTCAAACTGGGCATCGGGGTCGCAGCGATCGGCGCCGCGTTTGCGTTTTTGTGGCGCGGGGGTTACCTGTTGCGCATTTCAAACTACGTCGCCGAGACGCGCGAAGAGTTGAAGAAGTGCACCTGGCCCTCGGTGGGCGAATTGAAAGGTTCGACCGTGGCGGTCATGATCACCCTGGCGCTTTTAGGCGCGTTC
>QHOP01000544.1 GCA_003219345.1 Verrucomicrobiota bacterium | reverse complement strand
GTGGCAGCCTCGGCAGACACGGCCTGGAGTTGCTGCTTCAGCTCTTCGTTAGCCCGGTACAGCGCGGTATTCGATTCCTGAACTCTGGTTGTCGTCACCGCCGGTACTGGAACAGCGCCTTTTGTCCGCTGCTCTTGAGGACCGGCGTCGGGCCTTTTTGCCTGGGGCGCGACCGCCGCGCCGCCGGTTGTTCCAACCCGGCTTGAAAGCCGGTTCTTCAGGACCAAACTAATGGCCTTTAGTGAGAGTTCCTGGAAGATAAATGGCCTGGTAATGAAATCGTTTGGACCGCACGAGGCTGTGCGCGCCTGGTTTTGAAAGTCCTTCGGGTCGCCGACGAAAATGACCGGTGTCTTTCTATGCGCCGGCAGTAAACGCAGCTTCTTGCACAAGTCGAATCCGTTCGTCTCCCGCATTACCGCCTTGAGCACAATGAGGTCAGCCGAATGTGATTGGAGGTGTTTCACGGCCCGGATCGGATCGGCAAAGCTCGTCAGATTGAACCCCGTTGAACGAAGCGCGCTGCAAACCACCGACCGCGAGGTCAGTTCGTCATCCACCAGAACTGCGGTGAACTCCGCAAGCTGTGAATTCTGACCGACCGAATTCCCGGCGCACAACAGTCCCAGCACCTCCACCGCGAAAGAAATCGTGCGCACACCGGAGTCGGCGGCGTATCTCGGCTTTTCACGAAGCACGTTGAGCAAGGACTGGAGGGTCGCCGCCAGGCGGGCCATATCATACCGCCCCGCCAGGATCGAGTAATTCACCACCAAATGCACTCTGCTTCGCAGCTCGCCGTATTTGGTGGCCCGCGTCGCGGTATTTTTGCATCGAACGAGCTCTTGCAAATGGCGGTGGATTCGGCCGACGCATTCGGGCAGTTTCGCTGTGATTTCCTTGATCGCTTCCGATTCCGCCGGGTCAGATTGAATCGCGTCGGCCGCAGCGACAGAGGACCCGATCAGTTGCGATGCCACCTCTGCGGCAACCTCATCAAGCGGAGTCGAAATTTTGTCGAAGATCTGGGTTGCTCCCGCCTTCGCGGCGCGCCTCGTCTTCATGGGGAAAGCACTTGTGTAAACATAAATCGGCAGGTCGGCAAATTCCGGTTCCCGGCGGGCTTCATTGATCACTTCCACGCTGTCGATATCCGGAAGCATGAGATCAAGAAAGATGGCGTCCGGAGCGCTACTGCGAAGCTTCTCCAATGCGATCGTTCCATTCGAAGCAACGTCCACGGCAAAACCCACCCTCCGGAGGTTGTTAAGAATGGCCACGCGGAGCAGCGGCTCTTCCTCAACCAACAGGATGCGCTTCGTCTTGTTGCCATTAGAGCGTGAAACGTCCACGCCTTCCCGGCCGCCTCGGACCGACTGTTCAACTTCGCTCATGTTTCCGCCTGGAATTACAATCGACACTGACTTGGGGCGCACGAAGGCCAATGCCACCGGGGCCATTCTCGTTCACGCCGCTTTGAGAGCAGGGCAACTGCCATGCCATGTGCAGCCGCCGAATTTCAGGCGAAAAACGCCGCAAAAGGGCCTGAATCCTCCACGGATCATGCGCTTTCCGTTGCCATCAAACGCACTGTCTTTCTCTGACACACCCGTTGCACTTATTTAAGACGGCGCGTCCGCTTAAGTTCGCTCTTTTGAGAGCACCTTGGCGACGAAGAACCGGTCTGAAGCGCGCGGCACCGCGCGCCATGATGTCCAATCCAAGCTCGTCGTCGAGGTCATCAAGCGGAAACACCGTGACGGAGATGCCGATGCTCTGCGCGCTGGCGATTTCAAAGAAGTGCGTAGCATGCGCGATGGGTTCGGCGCGAGTTACGACAGTTATGCCCGTCGTGTGAACGCCCTGGTGCCCTGGCCGCCGGACGGCTGACCGCGCAGAAGTCGAATCGCAATTTGACACGCCTTGCTGTCGCGACTATAAGGCTTCGACGGTCGAATTTTTTAACCTGATAACGAATTACGAATATGGCAGCAGGGAGTCATTCGCTACGCGGAATCGAACGACGATCCGAAGCAACTGCCGAACTTCGGCAACATCAAAGAGACCCTGGCGCAGTTGAAATAAGCGAGCACTCCTTCTGAGTGCGCTATGCCAACTTTTGGTGACTACGAGACAGTCGGCGAGCCGGTCGCAACCAGGGACGAGCGCGGTCACGTCTCGACCGTCTGGCAGGCGCGGAAAAGCGGTGCGAGCGGCGGCCGGCTGTACGCCATTAAATGTTATGCTCCACACCGCCGCAAGCCAAAGGAGGGACAGCCCGAAGACGCGCTCGATGAGGGTCGGGGCCTGGAGTTCCTCGAAGGGATCAAGCAACTCAAGAAGGCCCACAGCGAAGGGGGCCGCTTCCTGCCTCCCATCCACGCCTTCGGGATTGCCGACACGGGTGCGTGGTATGCCACTGATTTTTACCCGCGCAACACGCTCAAGGCCTGGATTGGCCGGCGCGGCGGCGTGGACAGCGCTGCTGCGGTGCGGCACGTCGTTTACAGCGTCGTTAGCGGGTGCCTCGCATTGAAGCGGTCGCGGGGCTATTCGCATGGCAACCTGAAAAGCGGCAACGTGTTTCTGGTGGGCAAGCCGCGCCCGTTACGCCATACCCCTCTCCATCTCGCAGATCCTTATCCCGCGGCGCCATCGCAATTATCTCGTCTGGAGGGCGACGACCGGCACAAACCGGGCGAATTGCATGACAAGGTGATTGAGGCCCACGACCTGCGGGCCCTTGGCGAACTGATTCTCGAGCTGGTCGAAGGTCGGCTTATCCAGAGTGGA
>QHOP01000053.1 GCA_003219345.1 Verrucomicrobiota bacterium | reverse complement strand
TTCCCCGGGGGATATTGTCATGTTGACCGCGGCCGTGAGAGACCTGCACCGGTGTTATCCCGGTCGATTCCTGACGGACGTGCGGACGTCCTGCCCCGATTTGTGGGAGGAGAATCCCTATTTGACTGACTTGGACGAAAAAGATCCCCGTGTCGAGTTGATTGATTGCGAGTGTCCGTTGATCAACCGATGCAACCAGACGCCTTATCATTACCTTCACGGTTTCACTCATTGGTTGAACGATCGACTTGGCCTCCGGATCACACCCACTGCGTTCAAAGGCGACATTCACATTTCGCCTCTGGAGAAATCGTGGTATTCGCAGGTGCAGGAACTGACCGGAGAAGACACTCCATTCTGGATAATCTCCGCCGGCGGCAAGTACGACGTGACGATCAAATGGTGGGATGTCGAGCGTTATCAGGCCGTCGTGGACCATTTTCGCGGCAGGATCCAGTGTGTGCAGGTGGGCGAGGAAGGCCACTACCATCCTCGGCTGAAGGGAGTGATTGATTTACGGGGAAAGACAGAGCTCAGGGAGTTGGTGCGGCTGGTTTACCATGCACAGGGAGTTCTTTGTTCCGTGACCTGTCTGATGCACCTGGCCGCGGCCGTTGAAACCAAACCAGGACTTCCCCCAAACCGCCCGTGCGTGGTGGTCGCTGGCGGCCGAGAACCGCTTCATTGGGAGGCCTATCCGCACCATCAGTTCATCCACACGGTCGGCGCGTTGCCGTGCTGCAAAAATGGCGGCTGTTGGAGAGACCGAACGCATCCTCTGGGTGATGGCGATCCCCGGGACGAGTCGGAGAATCTGTGTCTGAACGTGGCCGGCCATTTGCCAAAGTGCATGGACATGATCGCTCCAGCCGAAGTCATCAGCCGGATCGAAGCATATTTCGTCGGAGGCGCCATCCAATCGCTTTCGCCCCGTCAGGCGAAAGCCGCACAAAAGGCGGTGACCGCCACCCGCATCAACCCTTTCGACGACGCACCTTTGTCCGTTCGCAGCGTCAGGACGGCTTCGGAACGATTTATCCGCAAGATCCCGTCGTATCCAGGCAGATATCGCGGCCGCGGCATTGTGATCTGCGGAGGCGGCGTGAGGTTCTTCACCAACGCCTGGGTGTGCATCAACAGGCTGAGACGCCTGGGATGCGCGTTGCCGATTGAACTCTGGCATCTCGGCGAGAGGGAACTGGACCTGACCATGAGGCGGATGGTCCAGCCCTTCGGAGTTCGCTGCATTGATGGCGCGGAAGTGCGAAAGGAGCATCCGGTCCGGATCCTCAATGGATGGGAACTCAAACCCTACGCCATTCTGTACTCCCGCTTCAAAGAGGTGTTGCTGCTCGACGCCGACAACGTTCCGGTGGTGGATCCGGAGTTCCTGTTCGAAACGCCGCAGTTCAAGGCAACCGGCGCCGTTTTCTGGCCGGACTTCAAGCGCCTGGAGCCGCTGCGCCGGGTCTGGGCGTTTTGCGGGGTTCCCTATCGCAAAGAGCCTCCCTTTGAGTCCGGACAGATTCTGGTCGATAAGGAGAAATGCTGGCGGCCGCTGTGCTTGACGATGTGGTATAACGAGAACTCGGACTTCTTCGACAAACATGTCCATGGCGACAAGGAAACGTTCCATCTCGCATTCCGAAAGCTGAATCAACCCTATGCGATGCCGCCTAAGCCGATCCACCGGCTTCCCGGGGCCATGTGTCAATATGATTTCCAGGGCCGGCGCATCTTCCAGCACCGCAACCGGGACAAATGGAATCTGTTTCTGACCAACAGGCGGATCAAAGGTTTCCGGCATGAAGCGGAATGCCGGTCGTATCTCAGGCAATTGCGAGAGACTTGGGACGGCGGAATAAACCGATTTAAGTCCCGGCTCATTGCCGTACCAAAACGGTCAACAGTTCCGAAGCCCACCGATGGCGAGATAAGAATCGAAGCGTGGATGGTTTCATGCATCGAGCGCCGGGAGCAAAGAAAGCGAACCCTGAAAAAGCTGGCGGCGACGGACTGGGGCCACAGACGCGTTTCCCTCCAGCTGGACTGTTCGCGATATAAGAATCGCGTGTTGCGAATCGCCCATACGCACCGGCAGGCATTGTTGAACGGTCTCCGATCGGGAGCGGATTACGTATTGCTGCTCGAAGACGACCTGGAGTTTAACCGGTTTTTCTGGCATAACCTCGTAAACTGGAGGCCCCTGAACGCCCGGACGCTGGCCTTTGGCAGTTTATATAATCCGGACGTCAATCCACTGGCGTGCGACGTGGAGAATCACTTTTTCGTCGCGGAGCCGAACGCGGTTTACGGCAGTCAGGCGCTGCTCCTTTCGATGGAAATGGTGAGATACACCCTCAAGCACTGGGGAACGATCCAGGCCCCGTTGGATCGCAAGCTGCCGTACTTCGCTGTGGAGCTGGGTGTGCCGATCTGTTACCATGCCCCTTCCCTGATCCAACACAGACCCGTCGAAAGCACTTGGGGAGGCACATCACATCAGGCGCCGGACTTCGACCCGCTTTGGAAAGCAGCCGCCAATGGCCCGCCGGATCGTAACGCCAGTTCCCCGGCATCGGGCAAGGCGCAGGAGAAATTGAGCCGCGACCGGCGTCTGCCAAAGAGGCGCAATGTTTGACTTTGGAACCGGCCGAGTCGGGAGAAGGCGAGTGTGGAAGTCTTTCGTGAAGGTTACGGATTATGTCGGAAAGCCTGCCATTGACACCCCGTCGAACTGACACCGGCCTGCTGAGCACGATCCGGGGTCAGCCGCCGCACATTCCCGATCACGAGTTGCTTCGGTGCATAGGCAGCGGCAGTTATGGTGAGGTATGGCTGGCGCGAAATGTGATGGGTACTTATCGCGCGGTCAAAGTCATCTATCGACAAACCTTCTCGGACGAACGCCCGTACGAGCGGGAGTTCAACGGCATCAAGAAGTTCGAGCCGGTGTCCCGCACGCATGACGACCTGATCGATATTCTCCAAGTGGGCCGGAACGACCAGGATGATTGCTTCTATTACGTCATGGAGCTGAGCGATGATGCGGTTTCCGCCGAAAAAATTGATCCCGCCACCTATGAGCCCAAGACGCTCGAAAGGGAGATGCTTAGCCGTGGTCGCTTGCCCTTTGAGGAATGTCTGAGACTCGGCCTGTCTCTGGCGGCCGGCCTGGGCCACCTGCACAAACACGGCCTCATCCATCGGGATATCAAACCCTCCAACATTATTTTCGTAAACGGCATTCCCAAGATTGCGGATATCGGTCTTGTGGCTGATGTGGAGAGTTCGACGTCTTTGGTCGGCACCGAAGGGTTTATCCCTCCCGAAGGTCCCGGAACCGTTCAGGCAGACATTTACAGCCTGGGAAAGGTCTTGTACGAAATCAGCACCGGCCATGACCGTCAGGTGTTTCCGGCACTCCCGACTCAATTGGAGGAGATCAGCGAACAGGAGGACTTTCTTGAACTGAACGAGGTCATCATCAGGGCCTGCGAAAGCGACCCTCACAAGCGCTACAATTCCGCCGACGAACTGCGGGCAGATCTCCTGCTGCTGCAAGCCGGCAAATCGGTCAAGCGCTTGCGATTGCTCGAGCGGCGTTTGGCGCTCCTCAGCAGAATTGGCCTCGTTGCCGCGATTGTGCTGCTCGTTGCGGCCGCCGCCTATTACCAGGTCAATCGTGATCGGCGCCTGGCCAGGCAAAACCTGGCCGACTCCCACGTCGCCTATGGAACGCGCCTGATTGATGAAGGCGATCTGTCAGGCGCGCTGCCGTCCTTTGCGCAGGCGTTGCGGTTGGAACAGAGCGACGTCGAGAGAGCAAAGAGGCATCGCGTTCATTTGGGTGTGGTCCTGCGGCAGTGTCCAAAGCTGATCCGGGTCTGGTTTCAGGATGGCCGAGTCAACGCAGCTGGGTTTAGCCCAAACGGCCGCCGGGTGGTGATTGCCGGCATTAACGGCAGTGCCGCAGTGTGGGATGTGGAGGGCAATCTCCAGGTCTTTCGATTGACAGGTCATAATCCCGAAAAGGGAGTGGAAAGCGCGTGTTTCAGCAGGGATGGCCGTTTCCTCCTCACCGCTGGCGAGGATCGGACTGTCAGAGTATGGAATGCGGAAAATGGCGAGGAAATAACCGCTGTCTCCCCTCTGCTTCACCCTGATACCGTGTACTGTGCCAGCTTTTCTCCGCTGGGAGACCGGATCGTCACAGCCTGTGAAGACGGCAAGGTCCGCGTCTGGACGATGGGCGCTCCCGATCCGCCTCGCGAATTCGTTGCTCATTCCGAAGCGGTCAGGCACGCCAGCTTCAGTCCAGATGGACGTTGGATTGTCACGGCGAGCGTCGATGGGACGGCAAAAATTTGGAGGGCGGACACGTGCGTCCAGGCCGGAGTGCCGATGCGGCATCAGAATTGGGTGTTCCAGGCCTGTTTTAGTCCGGACAGCGCATCGGTTGTCACGGCGAGCTATGACAAGACCGCGCGCGTGTGGGATGCGGCGACGGGAAAGCTGATTACGACACTGCATCCGGATGCCCCGGTGCACAGCGCTCAATTCAGCCCGGATGGTCGCTATATCGTCACGACCTGCTGGGATTATGATTTTAGCACGCGAGTGTGGGAGGCGAGCACGGGCAAAGAGGCGGTTCCGCCGCTCAAACACACAAGCTATCCGACCAGCGCCTCGTTCGGTCCGGCAGGAAATCGCATCCTGACCACCTGCGCGAATGGGGTCAGCCACTTGTGGGACCTTGCGGGGAATAAATGGGTCGCCTCTCCAACTCCGGTTTTTTATAGCCCCGACGGAAATGCTTTTGCAACCTTCGAGGGCGATCTCCTGCGAGTGTGGAACGCCACGACTGACACCGCTATCTCCCCCGGCATCCGTCCCGAGTACCCGGTTCACGATGTGAAGTTGAATCGGGACGGGAGCCGGTTGCTGATCATCACCACACGAACCCAGCCCGCGGGCAAAACGGCGTTCTTCGGACAAGTCTGGACAACCTCCAGCGCACAGGCGTTATCCCCACTCTTTCCAGCCGATGATTCGATCACTTCCTCCGTACTGAGCGCGACTGCCCACCGAATGATCACTGCTGCGGGAACTGTTGTCCAAATCTGGGATGCGATCGGAGGAAGGGTGAGTTTTCCCCTCCGTCATCCCAAGCGGGTGGAACAGGCCGTCCTGAGCCCGGATGCCAGCAGGCTGGTCACGATTGCAGGAACGAACGCATATCTTTGGAATGCGATCACAGGCGTGCAACTGCAGGTCTGGTCACATCCAAGCAAGGTGAGCCATGTCGAGTTCAGTGCCAATGGCCGGCAGGTGGTTACCGCCAGTGGCTCCGGTGGCATGACGAAACGGTACGCCCAGGTTTGGGACGTCGTGACGGGGGAAAAGGTTGGCGAACCGTTTTGGCATAACGATGGAGTTTTGTTTGCCGCCTTCAGCCCGGATGGGAAAAGGGTCGTCACGGCCAGCGAGGACCGAAGCGCCGTAGTCTGGGAGATCGCCACAGGAAAAATGGCCGGATCACCGCTCATCCACAAACATCAAGTATTGGAAGCGCACTTCAGTCCGGACGGCCGATGGATTGTTTCCTTGGATGCGGAGGACACCGTCCAGGTGTGGGACGCGGCCACCAGCACACCGATTACACCCCGGCTGAAGCATCCTTTTCCCGTCTGGGATGTTCAGTTCATCGCGAACGGCAGTCGTATTGTCGCAAAGAGCGAGAAGGCCGGTCGCTGGATCGATTGGCAGACGACCGGGAATCCGCAGCCCGCGTTATGGCGGATCTGGGACCTGACACCTGATCCTCGCCCGGTGGACGAGTTGATGCTCCTCAGCCAGATGCTCTCCGGTCATAAGGGTGACCAAATCGGCGGAGGTCTGCCACTCGAGAACGAAGCCTTGCAAATCGCCTGGCGGAAGTTGAGCGCGCAGTACCCCTCCGATTTTACCGTGTCGCAACAGGAAACGGTCGCCTGGCATCAACGTGAGGCTGAGGCTGCTGCGGAGGCAGGCCAGTGGAGCGCGGCTGTTTTCCATTGGAGCCAACTCATTCAAGTAAAGCCGGACGACCAGACCTTTCGCGACCGTTGTGCCGCCGCGCAAAAGAGGCTGGGTTCAGAACGAACGAGACGCACTGAGTAGTCCGCCCTCTACGGATGACCGCTTTTCAAGTTTTCCTCACCAGATAGTACCGTATTCGATTCCCTGTTGCTCATACGCGGCGCAAACTGTACCCGGTTCGACGCAAGCGGTCCGCATCACCGAGCCGATCCCTGCCACGGTTCCAGCGTGACCCGCGCGATGCCACCGGTGACGAGCACGGCTCAAGGCGATTCGGCGAGAGAATAAATTCGCAGACTGGCCCGCGCGTATTCCCACATGGCGCGGAGTTCGCTTCGAGCCGGTCGGTCCCATTGCCGCGGCCGACAGTAAAGGTAGGCGATCAGCGTGCGTCGCTGCGGCAGGGTCAGGTCGAGAAATTCCACGCTCACCTGCCCGTCGCCGCTGACCTCCCGCACGCGCACGGGCACGTCGGCAAGCTGGAGCGACGGCAAATGGATAAACGCCTGGATCGGCAATGGGCCGACCCGCGACCCGCCGCACGCCTTGAATACAGCCTCGCCTTCCGACAAAGTGATCGTCTCTCCAGACAACCCGGTGTCGTCCCACAACAGCAGGCAAGGCAGGCGATGTGTGAAGCGAACAAAGCGATGTTCCTGCGCCACGTCCACCGAAACCAGCAGGCAAAGCCAAAGTGTGATGAGATTGCTCACCGCGAAATACGTCGCGATCACAAACGCGTCGCGCTCCTCGTATTGTCTTTGCGTGATCAAGGCAAAAGCGATTCCCGCAACATGCAACACGATTAAAATCGCAAACGGCAGCGCCACGCGCCGGTTCACGCAAAGCCGCTGGCGGCGGATCGCTTTGTCCGTGACGCGGAAGCCGGCGCCAAACGGTTTGCAAAGGCTGCGGATCGCCGTGAGGGCCATCGACGGCGCGAGGAATGCCTCGTAAAATTCCGTCCACACCGCCGAGCGCGTGCGGCGCGTCAGCCAGGAATAGAGCAGATAGAATCCGACCGTGAAGGGCAGGCGGTAGAAGAGGATTTCCGCCACCGTCATGCGCAGGAGATGCGCCCCGCAGAAAAAGAAAAAGAGCGGCGCGATCAGGTTGAATAAACTGCTCAGGCACCCCAGATAATAGACAATCGCCGAGCAATGCATGAGGCGCTGCTGCCAGCTCAGCCCGGGAATGGCCAGCGGATTGGTGGAAGCGAAAAGCGATTGCAATGTGCCTTGCGCCCAACGCGAGCGTTGTTGGACAAACTCGCCGCATTTGTCTGCGGACATACCGGCGGAGAGCGCCTCGTTCAGGTAATACAGCTTGAAGCCTGCCGCCTGGAGTTTGATCGAAGTCGCCCAATCTTCGGTGATCGTCTCCGTCGGGACCCCGCCGATGGCCTCGAGCGCGGAGCGGCGCACCACAAAACAACTGCCGTGACAGACGACGGCGTTCATGGCATCGCGGGCCGGCTGGAGTGTGCGGAAGAACAAACGCTGTTCGTCCTCCAGCGCGCGCTCCAGCCCGAGGTTCCGGGTCACCGCATCTTCATTGAAGAAGTTCTGCGGCGTTTGCACCAGCGCCACCTCGGCTTCGCGGAAAAAGCCGACGGTTCGCTGAAGGAAATCGCGCGTGGGAATGAAATCCGCGTCGAAACAGACAATCAACTCGCCGTCACTCAATGACAGGGCATGGTTCAGGTTTCCCGCCTTGGCGTGGCGGTTGTCGGGCCGGTCGAGGTAGCGGCAGCCCAGTTCCTCCGCGAGTCGCTTCATCGCCGGACGCCGCTGGTCATCGAGCAGGTAAACGTTCTTGTGAGGATAATCCATCGCCTGGCAGCCGATGATCGTGCGCCGTAACATTTCAACCGGCTCGGAATACGTCGGCACGAACACGTCCACCATCGGCAGATATTCTCCCGCCTGGACGGCGCCCTGTGACTCGTCCGCCTGCGCCGAACGATCAGTCAATCGCAGCAACGACAAATTTCCCAGCGCGATCCGGAAATGGATGAAGCTTTCTGAGAGAAAAAAGAGGACGCTCACGACGGCATCCGGCCAGGTGTCAAAACTCAGCGTTGCCACAAGCCGGAACGCCAGATAGCTCGCCTGGAGGAACAGGAAAACGAGCCCGACGGGCAACCGCAACCAATCCGGCGGCTGATCAAACAGCAGCAATAACGACCCCGCCCAGGCGAGCATCAGGATCGTCGGACACAAAATCCAGAGCAGCGAACAATCCTCGTTCACCAGCGGCAGATGAAAGCGTCCCCACTGCATGAAAGCTTCCCATGCGCCCGCCAGCGCGTCCCACTCGGTCTGTTGAATCGCCCACAAGCCCGCCCACGCCATCAGCATTGCGACGAAACAGAGCGTCCAGCCGCGCGTGAACAGCTTCGGTTCGATCGGGGCGAGCCGAGGCAGGCGCACGGTCTTATTCATGGTCGTTGACAGAGACCACCACGCTGCGGCCCACTCCGAAGAACTGGCTCGCGTCGAAGGGATTGTTCGATTCCATCACCACGCGCACAGCGACGCGGCGGCGTGTAAAGTCGCCAGGCAGCCCGGCGGTAAAACTCTCATAGGCGATCCGCCCCACGCCGCCGCGGATTGATTCCACGTGCCCGTGCCAGGTTTCTCTGCCATCAAGCGCGCGGATGGTGACCGGCGCGCCCGGGCGTAGTTTCGGCGAATATTTTTCGTGAAAGAACGCGTCCACCCAGATCCGCCGCGGATCGATCACCTGCAACACCGGTTCATGCGCGGCGACCTGCGCGCCAGTCTTGGCGGGGATGGTCCAGGCCACTCCGTCGAATGGCATCTGGACCATCGTCTCCTTCTGGAGTTCCACCTGGCGCTCCACCTCGCGCGTGCGCGCTTCGGCTTGGCGCGCCTGGGACTGCTTGTTGCTCAGTGCCGTCTGCGCCAGCGCCAGCTTCGTTTCCTCCTCCAGGAAAGCGAGACGTGAAATCAGCTTTTCCTCGTGCAACTTTTCATGGAGCCGATACACCTGTTCCTGCTGCTGATAACGCACCGCGGCTTCGTCGGCCTCGGCGTGCAAACGCTCCGTCAATTCCCGCAGCCAATTCAACTGCGCCATCGCTTCCTGATTGCCGAAGCGAGGATTTTCGATCCGAAACAGGGTCGCGTCCCTGAAAATCACGGCGCCAGGCTGAACGGGCTCCAGCCGCAGTTGCCCTTCGATCGGCGCGCGCAACACGGTCATCTCGGCGTTGATGTAAGCCTGCTCGCTGGTCGCCGAAGTAAACGTGTGCGTGACATAGGCCCCCGCGCCCGCCACCACCGCGCCGGTCAACACGAGCCGCGCGCAACGGAAGAACAATCGGCGCCGACTGGAGGGCGGCCCGGCTTTCGGTTCAACAACCAAAGCGCCCGTGACCACCTTCGGTTCGACGGGCTGGCACAGTGGCGAGACGCTCGTGAGGCGGTTACCTGTGCCGGTGCGCGTGCTCCTCGCCGGCGGGGAAGCTACCGCGCTCACGCATTCACAGAAGCGGTGCAGGAGCAATACGCGCGCCGAATGGTCGAATCTTTCAAATTTGAAAGTGAAAGTGTCGGGCGCCGGAGTGCATTTCTGTTTGTGTTCACAAAATCAATACGCGCCGAATGATCGAATCTTTCAGAATACTGGAAGCCAGTTTGACATGCCGCCGGACAAAGAAGCTTGTTTCGCTTTTCATGTGCCTCAAGGTAGGACAGGCTGTCCTCAGCCCGCCCCGCCACGCCACAGTCAGGACGCCGCGTCTCTCCGCGTTGCGGAGGTTCATCCCGAAACGCCGTTAGAGAGCGCCTCTGAAGTGATCAGACCGCTTTGCTCGGCTTGCCGATCTCCTGTTCCCGCGAACTCCAAACCTTTTTGAAAGAACGCGCCGGGGCGCAGCGTATTGATTCCGTCAGCAACGGTTCAACTCGGAACACAAATGATGACGGACATGACAGTACTTCGTGGTGAACGCGGTCCGGCCGCCGGCACGCGCCACCGCAGCCCCGCGTTCAATGACCGGGTCGGGCCGCGCGCACAGCAGGAACGCGTCGGCAGGGGTTCCGACTGCTTCGACGCCGGGCGGGACCGCAAGCGCGCGCAGCAGCGGCTCACGGCGCAACATGCCGTGGCCGGTGTCCTGGCCGAATCGGTCAACTTGAATGAAGCCGCGCCGGGAATCCTGCAGTCTGTCTGTGAAAGCCTCGGCTGGGAGTTGGGCGCGCTCTGGAAAGCGGACGCCGCCGCCGGGCAGTTGCGTTGCGTAGCCGTGTGGCATCAGCCTGCACAGGCTGTTCCGCAGTTTTGCGCAGCCACCCGTGAGGCGATCTTTGCCTGCGGCGCTGGATTTCCGGGTCGGATCTGGGCCGACGCCAAACCCGTCTGGGTGGAAAACGTCGCCGAAGACGACCGTTGCCCGCGGGCGTCGATCGCCGCCAAAGAAGGTCTTCACGCAGCGTTTGGATTTCCCATCACGATTCAACACGAAGTCGTCGGCGTCATTGAATTTTTCAGCCACGAAATTCAGCCGCCGGATGAAGACCTGCTCCGCATGATGGCCATCATCGGCAGCCAACTTGGCCAGTACATCGTGCGCAAGCAAATGGAGGA